>DCTE01000118.1:4831-13371 GCA_002329405.1 Ruminococcaceae bacterium UBA1448
GATCGGGATGATCGTGCTGGCGGTGCTGGTACTGATTTTGATGCTGCGTCGGAGCGCACCGCTGGCAGGATGGCTGATGGTGCCGTACCTGGTATTTATGTTGTACGCGGGGTACTTAAATTATGCGATTATTCTGCTGACCTGATTTTCTGATTGCTGTATAATTTCCGGCAGCCAGGTTCATACTGTTACCGTTCAAACAGGAAAGGATGGGAAAAGTATGAACGACCAGGAACTTTTATCGTATATCTATCAGAATGCCGACATGGGTGTCGACGGTATTTTAAAGGTACTTGAGACAGCCAGCGGAGAGAAACTGCGCGGCGCATTGCAAAGCCAGCTGAGCGAGTATGACCAGATCCGCAGTGAAGCGATGCAGCTGCTGCGAGAGCGGGGCAGCGAGCCGGAGTCACCGTCAGCAGTCGCCAAGATGACCGCCAAGGTCACCGCAACGGTCAACACGATGCGGGACAGTTCTCCCCAGTCGATTGCCGAGATGATGATTCAGGGCAACGCGATGGGGCTGACCAAGATTACCCGCCGTCTGGGGGACTATAGCGGGGAAGACCGCGCAGTCCGCAGGCTGGCAGGGAAACTGCTGTCGACCGAGCAGCAGAATATCGAGCAGATGAAACAGTTTTTGTCATAATTTTCAACCAGATCAGTGGGCCGCCGGTGCAGAATGTATCGGGCGGCCTTTAATTTTGACGGGTGGTGGGTGAAAATGCCGTAAAATCCTGTCGAAAAGACAGGTTATAAGGATAGACCTGTCAATACTTGTCGATATGCACAAAACAAGATGTTAATTTTTGTAAAAACTGTTGCATTCTCGACGAACCTGTGCTATAATAGAGACATCAACACGAGGGAGGTGCCATTTATGGCAGATTATGAAAAAATGTACGCGATTTTGTGTGGAGCAGCTTCCGGCGCGGTCGATTTTCTGGAGCAGGACCAGGGCGCACATGCAATCCGGCTGTTGAAAAAAGCATTGGAACAGGCAGAGGAGCTTTACATAGAAGACTGAAGCCACCGCGTGCGGACTCACTGCAAAAGACAGATAACCCCGGCACTCTATCGGGAAATAGGAGTGCCGGGGATTCTGTTTTGCTACAGATGAAAGAGAAAAAGGGCTGCCCGTTGCCGGACAGTCCTTTTTTGGCAAAGGCGGATCAATAATCGAGGACAGGAGCCTCGCCGTTTTGCAGCTTGTCGATATTGGACTCAAGGTGCTGGACATAAGCCAGACGGGTGGTCCACTGTTTGTCGCCGTTGATCGACAGGATACAGGTTCTGTCGCCGAGGTCAAACAGTTCGACCGAATCGCTGCCGCCTTCGGTGTAGTGGTAGACGATGGAAGCAACCAGCGTACCGGCGTCCGCATCGCCCTTGTAGATACCCTCAGCCGGAACCGAGAGCAGATACTGGTACATATCGCGGTAGTTTTCGAGGTCGATTTCCTCGCCGTTCAGATGGGGAACGAGATCGGAGTCCTCATCGGCTGCCGGGTCGATCTCAAAGGAATACGTTTCGTCATAGACACTGAGGTCAATAGCCGAAACCGTGTTGATGCTGGGCAGCAGCATCAGGCTGGAGTACATCTTGTTGATGTCAATTGAGATCCAGGGAAGGTTTGCGTCGGTAACGACATAGATCAGGTCTTTCCCTTCGGTCATCAGGTAGTGAGCAGCTGAGCCATCGGAAGCGGTGGTATCGTTGCCGACCGTCCAGACGAACTCCTCGCCGTCACGGCTGAAGGAGATGACGCAATAGGGGGAATCAAACCCGAGAGCGGTCAGATCTTCCTCCGTGGGGTTGATCTTGGCGACGCTGTCGGCAGTCAGCTGCTGCAAACCGGTGGTATAGATCGCGTTCTGGTCATTGCCATCCGCGTCACTGCGGTACTGCATGTCTGCCTCAAACGGTTCGACNNTATGGTATTGGAAGCAAGCTCTTCTTCGGAGAAGGGGACGATCTTGAAAGGTGCTTCCAGTGTGCCGCCTTCAACCAGCAGATAGTCGATAGTGGGAGAGGTGACCTCATTGCCGTCGTCATCAGTATAGCTCTCCCAGGTTTCAATGACAGCTTTGTCCAGATAGTCGAGGATGGAATAATCCAGCCGTTCCATCTTGGTATTGGTCATCGAGTAGACGTTGGGATCGTCGTCGACCATCATATAGGCGCCGCTGCCGGTGGTCAGGGTATTGCCGACGATGATGGTGTGTTCAGTGCCGTCGTCGTAGAAGGTGCGGATGGTGTAGACCGGATCATCCAGTCCATATTTTGCGATATCAGGGGCGTTGGCCTCGATCAGCCGGCCGGCGCTGAGGTTGGCAAAAGAGGCGATGATGCCGGACAGTTCGTCCTGGCTTTGGTCAAAGCCTTCCAGTTCTTCAATGCCGTAGACAGCGTCTTCTTCGTCGGTTGCAGCCTGTGTGCGGAGGATGCTGTAGCTGCCGGAGGCGTTTTCGACCTGCAGCTCGCAGATATCGTCCATTTCCGAGGCGATCAGATCGACCGTGGTGGTAGAGACGGTCGAGGATTCCTCAGAAGAGGAGTCCTCAGCCTGCTGGCTGCCGGGGCCAAAGAGCAGCACCAGCAGCAGCGCAACCAGAACCAGCAGGAAAGCGGCACCGATAATCAGGTTTCGCGTTTTCTTGGTCATTTTGGCAGCCATTATCTATTCCTCCTGCGTACCCATACAACGACGCCGATTACGATAACGATAACCGGCAGGCCGTACTGGAAGAAGTTACCCAGGACATTTGCCTGCTGTTCACTGATACCGAGGGTTTCAGTACCCAGCTGTTTGCCGACGATGGTGATACCCTCTTCCTTACCGGTCAGGGAGCCGAGCAGGTCGACAACATATTCGCCGTTGCTGACAGCGCTCATGCTGGTAAAGGCGGAGTTGGTCATGTCCATTGAGCCAAAGGCCGCGACATAGGAGTTCAGCGCGGTGATTCCGACGTAGGTGGTACGCTGGCCGAGGACAGCGACCGGATAAGCAGCCTGTTCGCCGTCGGTCAGCTGCCAGTTTTCATCAGCGTCCTCAGGGACGATGACAGCAGATCCATAGGTGTTGAGCAGGACGTGGGTGTAGCGGTTGGAGTCGACATCCCACAGGGTGGACAGTGCTTTGGCGTTGGGGAGGATGACCGGTTTGTCATAGGAATCAACAAAGTCATTGTCAGCAAACTCAGCCAGCAGATAGGTATAGTTGCTGTAGACATGGCTTGCGTCGGTTTCAGCGAGGAAGCCGGATTCAACGCCAATGCCCCATTCGCTCAGAACTCCTTCCAGAACCGGCAGAGAAGGCTGGGAACCATCTGCGAAGTAGAGCAGGGTATGGCCAAATTCGCCTTCATTTTCCAGCCAAAGTGCCAGCTTGTCGGCAAGCTCGCTGGTCAGGTCAGAGGTGGGGGAGCAGAGGACGACTGCGTCGGTGTCTTCAGGGATGTCTTCCGACAGGAAGTTGATGCTGGAGACGAGATAACCATTGTTGGTCAGGATGGACNNAATGGACTCAAGGTTGCTGGAATCGGTACGTCCATTGGAGCCAAAGCCCTCAAGGAAGACGACGCTGATCGGGTTGGAGTCGGTCAGGTTCATGATCGCACTGGTCATCGCCTGCTCAGTGGTCGAAGACTGGATAGAGCCGTACTGCTCATCGACGTCGAAGAGGTCGTAAGCGGAGAGGGTCTGGTGACGGTCGCCGCATTCCAGCAGGATCTGGCCGTAGGTCAGCTGTTCATCGGGATAACGGGCGGCGAAGTCGACGTCCGAATAGAGGTCGATGTAGCTGATCTTGATATGGTCAGAATAGAGGGCGTATTTGTTGATAACAGTGTCAGCCTGTTTGTAGTAATCGTTGTTGCCGGAGAAATCCTCTTTAGTTGCGAGGACGTAGACATTGATATCCTTGTCAAGGCCGGAGACGTAGTCGATTGACTCCTGGGAGAGTTCAAACACCTTGTTGGAGGTCAAATCAACGGTGAGGGGGTAACGTTCCACCAGGATGGAGACGATTACGTTGACCAGGACGACCGCCGCGACGAAGCAGACCGAGAGGACGGTCGCCATCGTGCCATGACGCAGGCGGCGGCTGCGGTTGAGCGCGCGGACCGATTTTTCTTTCGGCGCGTTAACTTTCTTTTCCTTATTCATCTTGAGGATGTTCCTTTCGTATTATTCAAAAATCAGCTCCAGCGTCTCTTTTCGATGACACGGACGTTGAAGAAGAGGAAGACGACAACCGCGCTGATATAGAAAAGAACATCGCCGATATCCAGGATACCCGAACAGAAGTTGTCATATCTGCTGGAGAAAGAGAGCTGGGAGAGGATATTTCCGAGCCAGGAGAAAGAATCAGGCAGCAGGTAGGCGACGTTTTCCACCATCCACAGCAGCAGCATTGCCGCCAGACCGCCGATAGCGGCGATGATCTGGCTTTCGGTGCAGGCCGAGATCAGCAGGCAGATCGAGATCATTGCGGCGCCCATGATCAGAGAACCGAAGATGTTGCCGATGATGACCGCCCATTCAGGTGCAGCGAAGAAGGAGAGGATGATCGAATAAACGACGGTGACCGCCAGTGCCATCGCATAGATTGCGAAAGCGGCGAGGAATTTGCCGATGACCAGGCCGGTAATCGAAACCGGGCTGGTGAGCAGCAGCTGGTCGGTCTTCTGACGCTTTTCGTCCGACATCAGACGCATGCAGAGCAGCGGGATAATGAACATCAGAACTTCAAACAGATAGGAGAAGACGATGCTGATATCGGTCGAATTGTATTTGAGCGTGATGGAAAAATACATTCCAGAGAAGAAATAAAAGACCGCCAGAAAGACATAACCCATCGGGTTGGTAAAATAGGAGTTGAACTCACGTTTGAAAATGGCGAGCATTATTCTTCACCTCCATTTTCATTCATGTTGACTTTTTTCTCTTCATAGATTTCCGGGGCCTCCAGTGGCTTGGAGACATCCTCGGTATCGCCGGTCTCAGGGTTGACGACCTCAATCGACTCCACCTGCTGGCTGTCTGCGGCAGCCTGACCTTCCGTATTGCCTTCATCATCCGATTCGGCGCCTGCGAGGGTTGCCTCAGCGGCAGCACTGTCGCCGGTGGTCAGCTGCAGGAAGATATCCTCCAGCGTCATCTCAGTCGAGCGGAAGGAGAGGATGGTCCAGTTGCGGGTGACGATCCGGTGGAAGACCTCTCTTCTGATATCGAGAGCGGGGTCAGACTCCAGGCTGAACTCAAACGCGCCGGGTTCCTTTTCGCCGTTGAAGAGGACTTCCTTCATGCCGGGGATAGAGGAGAGGACCTTCTGGATATCCTCCTGCGGGCCTTCCACCCGGATGATGTAACGGAAATCCTTGGAGAGCTTGCGGGTCAGGTTCTCAGCGGTATCGTCGGCGACGATCTTGCCGCCGTTGATGATAACCAGCCGGTCGCAGACTGCCTGTACCTCCGACAGGATGTGGGAGGAGAGGATGACGGTGTGCCGTTCGCCCAGCACCTTGATCAGATCGCGGATCTCGATGATCTGTTTGGGGTCAAGGCCGACGGTCGGTTCGTCGAGGATCAGCACCTCGGGGTTGCCGATCAGAGCCTGGGCGAGGCCGACACGCTGGCGGTAACCTTTTGAGAGGTTTTTGATGATACGGTTCTGCACATGGTCAATCCGAACTCTGCGGCAGACGTCGTCAATGTGCTGTTTTTTGGGGATTTTGCATTTTTTGAGATCGTATACAAAGCTGAGATAGCCCTGGACCGTCATATCGGTGTAAAGAGGGGGCAGCTCGGGGAGGTAGCCGATCTTCTGTTTGGCTTCGATCGGGTTATCGAGGATGTCATATCCGTCGATCTCGACCGAGCCGGAGGTGGAGGAGATGTATCCGGTGAGGATATTCATGGTTGTGGACTTACCGGCACCGTTGGGGCCGNNCCGTCGACGGCATGCTTGTCTCCGTAATACTTGGTGAGGTTTTTTACCTCAATCATTTCCAAAAACTCCATTCTTAAAAGAATTTGTTGCATGCGGTTTCCCGCTTCTGGCGCCAGAGGACACAGGTTGCATAAAAACAACAGATATCCGGTTTTCAGACGCCGAAAATTCTGCACAATCACCAAACTGTACAGAATAAACCGTGTACAATTATAGCACATCACAACACCCATTGCAAGCGAAACCGGCTGTAAAACCACCAACTTCACCTACAATTCACCTAATTTTCAGACAACCGCAAATTATCTCCAAAATTGGTCATAATTGTCACCTTTTATCCATAACAAACATCCGATGTTTGACAGCAATGTAAAATTATGGTATAATCGCATTATTGCAACTGCAACTATTTTAATGAAGGAGTGNNATGCCACAGGCTGCTGCCGGAAAGAATGATTTTTCCAAAGGTGCTGTCTGGAAAAACATCCTTTCCCTGTCTATTCCGCTGACGGTGGCACAGCTGGTACAGCTCTGCTATAACATTGTCGACCGGATCTATATTGGCCATCTGCCGGGGGCGTCCAGCCTGGCACTGACGGGGCTGGGGCTGACCTTCCCGATCATTACGGTCATTACCGCGTTTACCAATCTGTTTGGGAGCGGGGGCGCGCCGTTGTGTTCAATTGCACGCGGGGAAGGCAATGAAGAACGCGCCAAAAAGATCATGGGCAATTCCTTTTTGATGCTGGTTGCGACTGGAGTCGTGCTGATGGTCCTGTGCGAGGCGTTCAAAAAGCCGGTGCTTTATCTGTTCGGTGCGAGCGACGATACCTACCCTTATGCGGCCGCCTACCTGTCGGTATATCTGCTGGGGACGATTTTTGTCATGATCGGGGTGGGGATGAACAACTTCATCAGTGCCCAGGGTTTTGGCAAGACCAGCATGCTGACGGTCCTGGTGGGTGCGGTGATCAATATTGTACTCGACCCGGTGTTTATCTTTCTGCTGAATATGGGGGTACAGGGTGCCGCGATTGCGACGGTCATCTCCCAGTTTGTGTCGGCAGCATGGGTACTGCGTTTCCTGACTGGCAAAAAGGCACTGTTTACGCTGCAAGTGCGTTCGATGATGCCCGACTGGCGGCTGATCGGCCGGATCACCGGTCTGGGGCTTTCAGGGTTTACGATGTCGGTCACCAATGGCCTGACCCAGATTGCCTGCAACCGGATGCTGGGCATCTTCGGCGGGGACAGTTACATTGCGATCATGACGGTACTCAATTCGGTACGGGAAATCTTCATGCTGCCGCTCAACGGCATCACCCATGGTTCCCAGCCGGTGCTCGGCTTCAACTACGGTGCGAAGGAATACGGGCGTGTCCGGCAGGGGGTGCGGTTTACGACGGCGGTCACGATCATTTATACCGTCGTGGCCTGGATTATTGTCATGCTGATTCCCGGGGTCTTCATTCGGATGTTTTCAAGTGATGCTTCGCTGCTGGAGAATGGAATTGAAAGCCTGAAAATTTTCTTCTTCGGCTTTTTTATGATGGCGTTTCAGGTCAGCGGGCAGGCGGTATTTGTCGGCCTGGGCAAGTCGCGTCAGGCGGTATTCTTTTCGCTGCTGCGCAAGGCGATTATCGTGGTACCGCTCACTTTTATCCTGCCGTATGTCGGTGGGCTGGGGGTAACCGGCGTCTTTGTAGCCGAGCCGATCTCCAACTTTGCCGGCGGTCTGGCCTGCTTTGTAACGATGATGTGCACCGTTTATCGCAAGATGAAGCAGGAAGAGCTGGCGCATCACAGTGCAGCAAATTGAATGGGAGCAACAAAAAAGAGACGTTCCAATCAAACGGAACGTCTCTTTTGTATGTAAAGATACTGTGTTGTGCGCCGGGGGATTCTTTTATCATTCTTCCGACGGCGGGACAGTCTGGCAAAGCAGGCTTGCTGCGGCTTCATCCGCAAGGATAACAACGTCGCGGTGCAGCTGCAAAACCGACGCGGGGACAGCCGGTGTCACCGGCCCGGTCATCGACCGGCAGAGGATTTCAGCCTTGCCTTGCCCGGAAGCCATCAGCAGGATTTTTTTTGCCTTGAGGATATTACCGGCCCCCATCGTGATTGCATGGGTCGGAACCTCATCTTCTGAAGCAAAGAAGCGGGAGTTGGCCTGAATGGTGCTTTCGGTCAGACGGGTCGGGTGGCTGCCGACCGGGAAGTGGTCGTCGGGCTCATTAAAACCGATATGCCCATTGTGGCCGATGCCGAGCAGCTGGATGTCAATACCGCCGCAGCTTTCGATCAGCGCGTCATACCGGCGGCATTCCTCCTCGGGGTCCTCCGCGATACCCGAAGGGATATGAGTNNGAGTCTGCTGCGAGGGGATATTCACATGGTCAAACAGATTTTTCTGCATGAACCAGCGATAGCTCTGGGGATGGTCGCCCGCAAGCCCGCAGTATTCATCCAGATTGAAGGTTTGGACATGGGAAAAATCAAGTGTTCCATCCTGATAACGGCGGATCAGTTGCTGATAGAGGCCGACAGGAGTGGAACCGGTTGCGAGACCGAGGACACAGGCGGG
>DCTE01000118.1:13423-17197 GCA_002329405.1 Ruminococcaceae bacterium UBA1448
AAACAGCAGTAAACAAGAATATGAATAAAGGGATAACTTCCGTCTTTATTATACTCCTGGCGGACATTTTTGACAAGATGTTTTGTCAAAAACTACAACATATTCCCAAAAATGACCGCAAATGGCAGATAAACCTGCCGCACTCATCAGATCAGTTCACGGATGAGCGGCCTTGCCCGGTTGACCAGCTGTTTGTCATTGTCGTAGGAGAGGAAGGAGTGAGCAAGACTGATTTCGACCCATTTGATCTGCGCGATTTCGGTTGCCTGTGGGACAAAATCATAGTTGCGCGCCCTGCCCAGAAAGTAGATTACGTCTTTTTTGACTTCCCGCCGCGGGGAGTAGGAGACAACTTCCCGGAAACCGGGACAGAGGTCGATGTGGATCGCGGTTTCCTCCAGGACTTCCCGGACAGCGGTCTGCTGTTCGGTTTCGCCCGGCTCAACATGGCCTTTGGGGAAGGACCAGTGCCCGCCGCTGGTATGCTTGATCAGCAGCAGTTCGGTATTGCCGTGATATTTGCGGAAGACAACCGCGCCGCAGGATTTTTCATACTCCATGTTACTGCCTCCAATTGGCCTGCAAGCCTTCAGAATAATCATATCCATTATATCATATCAAAAACTGCTTCCGCAAGGGGTTTGCAGGGGATTGGAATTATTTTGCGTAATTTACTGCTTTTGAGTGACAAAACAATACAATTGTGCTATAATAAAGCCAGCCTGCGCATCCGGCGCAGAATGTTAATAGAGGAAAGGAAGTATTCCCGTTGAAAACTTTTGCTGAACTCACTTATACCCGCCCTGATTTCAAAGCAGTCAGCGACCGTCTGTCTGAACTGACCGGCCAGCTGAAAAAGGCAGCCTCCTACGAGGAGATGCGCAAGGTTTTCCTTGCCCAGCAGGACCTCAACCGTGAGCTGGCGACCATGTCGACCATCTGCTCAATCCGTGCGGACATGAACACCGAAGACCCGTTTTATTCGGCTGAACGCAAGGTTTTCCACCGGGAGATGCCCGGCCTGATCCCCGCACAGAAGGCATGGAACGAAGCGTTTCTGTCCACCCCTTACCGCAAGGAGTTCTCGGAGGAGTTTGGCGACCGGCTGTTTGTGCTGACCGAGAACCGCCAGAAGGTTCAGAGCCCTGAGATTGCCGAAGAGCTGGTCGAGGAAGCGCAGCTGGTGGATGAGTATTCCCGGATTGCTGCGACCTGCAAGGTCACCTTTATGGGCGAGGAGTGCAACTTCTACGGACTGCTGCGGCATATGGAGAGCACCGACCGGGAGGAGCGCAAGGCCGCATTCCATGAATGGGCAAAGCTGTACGCCGGCGTAGCCGACCAGCTGGACGATGTCTATTTCCGCATGGTGCAGCTGCGTGTCCAGATGGCCAAAAAGATGGGGTATGACAGCTATATCCCGTTTGCTTATCTCAAGAGGGGCCGTACCGACTACGGACCCGAAGAGGCAGCCGCATTCCGCAAACAGGTACTGGAGGTTGTGACCCCTGCTGTTGCCGAACTGCGGGCACAGCAGGCCAAGCGGCTGGGTGTTGACAAGCTGCATTATTATGATGAGATGATCTTCTTCCCCGAGGGCAACGCGAACCCGCATGGCGACCGCGATTTCATGGTTGCGGCTGCCCAGAAGATGTACGGCGAGCTGTCTCCCGAGACCAAGGAATTCTTTGACTTTATGGTTGAGCATCAGCTGTTCGATCTGGAGACCCGTCCCGGCAAGCGGCTGGGCGGTTACTGCACCACTCTTCCGACTGAGAAGGCGCCCTTTATCTTCTCCAACTTCAACGGTACCGCGGCCGATACCGATGTCCTGACCCATGAGGCCGGACATGCGTTTGAAGGATTTGTCGCATCCCGTTGCATTCCGATTGATTCCTGTGTCTGGTCGACCTCCGAGATCAATGAGATTCACTCGATGTCGATGGAGACATTCACCTTCCCATGGATGAAGCTGTTCTTTGAAGAGGAAGCGGAGAAATATAAATATATTCACCTGATCGACTCGTTGGCGGCAATGCCGTATATGTGTGCAGTCGATGAGTTCCAGCATAGAGTGTTTGAAAACCCGGAACTGTCCGGCAGGGATTACCGCAAGGTGTGGCACGAGATTGAGCGCAAGTATCTTCCCTGGAGAGACTATGACGGTGAGGAATTCCTGGAAGAGGGCGGTTTCTGGATGCAGAAGCAGCACATCTTCATGTACCCGTTCTATTATGTCGATTACGCGCTGGCGCAGACCTGTGCTTTCCAGTTCTTTACCTGGATGCTGAAAGACCATCAGGCCGCCTGGGACGGTTATCTGAAACTCTGCCGGAGTGGCGGTACCAGAGGGTACTTTGCGACGCTGGACTATGCCGGTCTGAACAATCCGTTTGTCCCCGGCAACGTCGAAAAGTCGATTCAGGGCGTGCTGGACTACCTGAAAGAGGCTAAATTCTGATTTTAATCGTATTTGAATATAAAGTAACTAAAAACTGCCTGTACAGCATTTTTGTACAGGCAGTTTTCAACTTTTATCTGCAAAGGATATTCACTTTACAGCTTATTCGACCCGGTTCTGCCTTTTTCCATCGCAGAAAGCAAGGACATTGCCAATTGCCACATCCATCAGCCGTCCTCTTGCGGCATGGGACGCCCAGGCGATATGCGGTGTCAGGATGCAGCCGGGTACTCCCAGCAGCGGGGAATCCGCCGCCATCGGTTCACGGGAGACGACGTCGGCTGCAAATCCTGCGAGCTTGCCATCCCTGAGCGCGTCGGCGACCGCCTGTTCATCGACCAGCGGGCCGCGGGCGGTGTTGAGCAGGATGGTGCCTTTTTTCATCCGGGAGATAGACTGGCGGTTGATGATTCCATTCGTTTCGCTTGTCAGCGGACAGTGGAGAGAGACGATGTCCGCCTTCGCGAGCAGCTCATCCAACGGACAGAACTCGGCCGGATAGGGCAGCTCTTTTGCTGAATGGGCGTTGTACAGCACCTTCATCCCAAAAGCATCGGCGAGTTTGCCTGTTGCCTGTCCGATCTGTCCCATCCCGATGATGCCGAAAGTTTTCCCGTCCAGCTCAGTCTGCGGGTAGTTCCAGTAGCTGAAATCGGTGCTCTTCACCCATTCTCCGGCCATCACCCCGCGGCTGTGTTCGCCGATATGGTGGCAGACCTCCAGCAGCAGTGCCATCGTAAACTGCGCGACAGCTTTAGTGGAATAGGCGGGGACGTTGGTGACTGCGACGCCGAGTTCTTTAGCAGCGGCGGTGTCAATGGTATTGTAGCCGGTCGCAAGTGCGCCGACATACCGGACGCCAGGGCAGTCAAGCAGCGTCTGGCGGGTGATCGGGGTTTTATTGGTGAGAACGATGTCTGCGTCAGCAATCCGCTGGACGATCAGCTCAGCGGGTGTCCGGTCATAGACGGTGACACTTCCGAGAGTTTCAAGCGGCGCCCAGCTGAGATCACCGGGGTTTAAGACATATCCATCCAGAACAACAATTTTGTGCATGGCAGCTTTCCTTACTTTCAGATTGATTGTGTTATCCAAAGAACTTCATCAGCACTTCGGCGTATACCTGGTGTCCGGCAGGCGTCGGGTGATTCATCCCATTTGCGAGCAGCCCGCGTACAGGGTGTCCAAGGGCGGTAAAGCCCTCCCATACCTTATAGACATCCGCCAGGCAGACATCTTCTTCCTTAGCAATCTGCCGGATGATGTCGACTCTTTCTTCCAGCGGCGCGCCGGCGGGGAATGGGCTGTCGGAG
>DCTE01000028.1 GCA_002329405.1 Ruminococcaceae bacterium UBA1448
CGTCTATCGTCAGATAGGCTTTCGCGTCCTGCTCTGACAGACAGACGCTCAGGCTGCTCTCGTCGTCGAAAACAATCGGCCGCGAAAACAGCGAATGCGGTGACAACGGCGTCATTGCAATACAGTTGATCGCCGGGTCGATGATCGGGCCTCCCGCCGACATCGCATAGGCAGTCGAACCGGTCGGCGTCGAAAAAATCAGGCCGTCGGCACGGTAGCTTGCCACTGCCCGTCCGCGGTTGTCGATACTCATTCCGATCATCCGGTTGAGCGGCCCGCCCTTGGAGAGGACCGCGTCGTTCATCGCCTGCCAGCTGCGGACGCCCGACGGCGTCTCCAGCGTGACCCGGAGCATCATCCGGTTCTCAGTCGAATATTCCCCGGCCAGCAGCCGGTCAATCTGCTCCAGCTGATCGCTTTCCAGCGTCGCCAGGAATCCCAGATGGCCCAAATTGATCCCCAATACCGGCCGGCCATGACAGGCGGCGATCTTTCCGCCATGGATGATCGTCCCATCCCCGCCGACCGCGATACAGACGTCACTCTCCGCCATCAGTTGTTCCAGCCCGCCAAACCGCAGCCCGGGAATCTCTCCGAAACGAGTAGCCAGTTTGTTTTCCATCAGAAATTCGACCGGCTGGGAAAACTGCATCGCCGTCAGCCGGCTGATACAGGAGCGGACATGCGGTTTGTCAATATTGGGCAGCAAAAGCAGCTTCATGGGTCACATCCTTCTCTTACCCCTGTTTTCCAAGCGCCTGATGGGCAGCCGCCACCAGCTGCTGCAGGTCATGATCGCCGACAGAAGCGGTCTGATCTTTCTTTAACAGGTACAGGTATTCTATATTTCCTTCCGGCCCGCGCACCGGTGAATAATCAGCGCCGGTTACACCCAGCCCCGATTCGGCGGCATACCGTGCAACATCCCGCAGGACCTGCAAATGAACCTTCGGGTCGCGGACAACCCCTTTTTTCCCGACATTGCCCCGGCCCGCTTCAAACTGCGGTTTGACCAGGACAACCGCCTGCCCAGCTTGCTTCAACAGCCGGCAGATCACCGGCAGCACCAGCCGCAGCGAGATAAACGATACGTCAGTCGATACAAAATCCAGCGGCTCCAGCGCATCGGGCGGCAGGTCACGGATATTGGTCTTCTCCATATTGATCACTTGGGGATTTTGCAGCAAACTTGGGTGCAGCTGGCCGGTCCCGACGTCAATTGCATAAACCTTCGCCGCTCCATGTTGGAGCATACAGTCGGTAAAGCCGCCGGTCGAAGCACCAATATCGGCACAGATACACCCGTCCAGGCTGATCGGGAAAACCTCCAGCGCACGCTGTAATTTCAACCCGCCCCGGCTGACGAAAGGAAGCTGGCCACCGGTAATTTCCACCTGGTCATCCTCTTGCAGCTGGGTGCTCGGGCGGCTGGCAACTTTGCCGTTGACCGTCACCTGTCCTGCCCGGATCAGCCGGGCGGCCTGTTCACGGCTGGAAACCAGCCCCATTGCAGCCATCGCTGCATCCAGACGCCGCGCCATCTTCCCACCTGCCTTTCTCCTGCCGGGCCGGAACGCCGGCAGCTGCTTGCAGCCTTTCCCGGATCTTTCCGACAGACAGGCCGTACCTGTCCAGTGCCCATGGGACGCTGCACTGACGGATAAATCCGTCCGGCAGAGTCACCATCTCATATTTTCCATCAAATCCTGCCTGGACCAGTGCGCTCAGCAGATGCTCGGCAATGCTGCCGCTGCGGACCGCTTCCTCAAAGAACAGGATATGCTTTCTCCGCGCCAGCACCCGCACCAACTCTTCCGAAAAAGGCCAGATACGGTTGAGCAGCACGACTTCCGGGGGATGCTCCATCCCCTCAGCTGCTTCATACAGTGCCGACGCAGTCCGGCCATAACTGATGGCCGTCAGCCCGCTGCCATCCAGCCAGACGTCGTCTTCTTCCGCGCCGAGCGGACAATGGCAGGTGCTCTCCCCGCCGCGGGGATACCGCACCGCAACAACACCGGTATCCTCAAACAATGCCCGTTTGAGGTCACAGCGAAGCTGGTCAAAGGTCGCAGGAGAATAAACCGTCACGCCCGGCGTCGCCGTCAGCAGCGCAATGTCAAAAATTCCCTGGTGGGTATCGCCATCATCTCCGACAATCCCCGCACGGTCAATCGCAAGGACAATATGGGTCCTCTCCAGTGCCGCATCGTGCAGCACCTGGTCAAAACACCGCTGGAAAAAGGTCGAATAGACCGCAAACACCGGAATATATCCCTTAACCGCCAGTCCGGCCGCAAAGGTTACCGCGTGTTCTTCGGCAATCCCGACATCAAAAAAACGCCGCCGGCAGGCTTTGGCAAATCCGTCCAGCCCGGTTCCAACCGCCATCGCCGCAGTAATCGCGCAGACTTTTGGGTTCTGGCCATGTTTGACCATTTCCGCCCCAAAGACCGCTGAAAAGCTGTCGCAGGACGGTGCCGGTTCGTGATCCGGCGAACCGGTTTGGATATCAAACTGGCTGACCCCATGATAGGCGGGCGGGTTGCGTTCGGCAAAGGTATACCCTTTGCCCTTGACCGTTTCCACCTGTACAATCGCAGGACGTCTGAGTCCTTTTGCACGACGCAGCACCTGTTCCAGTTCCTGGATGTTGTGCCCGTCGACCGGGCCGAAATACTCCAGCCCCATCTCTTCAAAAAAGGTATTATGGAATAAAATATACTTGAGGACCGACTTGGAAGACCTGAGCGCCTTTTTCAGCGGTTTGCCCACCAGCGGCAGATGGTCCAGCAGCGACTCCACCCGCTGTTTTACATGCAGATATCCAGGTTTTGCGCGAATAGTCGAAAGGTACCGGGCAAATGCACCGACATTACGGGAAATCGACATATTGTTATGGTTGAGGACGATCACCAGGCGGACATTGCTCCGCCCCGCATTGTTGATCGCTTCAGAGATCATCCCGCCGGTAAATGCTCCATCCCCGACGACCGCGACAGCGGTATTGTCATTGCCGCTCAGCCGGTTGGCACAGGCAATCCCATAGGCAGCACTGATCGAGGTCGACGCATGCCCCGCGACAAAAGCGTCATGCTCGCTCTCTTCCGGCTTCGGAAAACCCGACAATCCGTCCCGCTGGCGAAGAGTGGAAAAACGCTCCTTCCGCCCGGTCAGNNATCGAGTCCCGTGGGGAATCAAACACCCGGTGCAATGCAACCGTCAGCTCCACCGCACCCAGATTGGACGCGAGATGCCCCCCTGTACGGGAAACGTGCTGGATCAGAAACTGCCGGATCTCATAACACAGCCTGCCAACCTCCCAGTCCCCCAGCGTCCGCAGATCATCTGGCGACTGGATGCGGTCCAGTATTGGAAACTGCTCCATCGAATACTTCCTTACGTTTATATGATACCGGCTGCCTTACACAGGCATCACCAGTCCGAGAATCACGCCCAGTATCGCGCCGCCCAGCACCTCCAGCGGCGTATGCCCCAGCTCTTCCTTCAGCAGGTCAAACTGTTCCTCGTCTTCCTCCCGCACAATTTTATTAATCGCCTGCGCATGCTTGCCGGCCTGCCGGCGCACACCCATCGCGTCATACATTACAATACAGGCTAAAATAAAACAAATC
>DCTE01000127.1 GCA_002329405.1 Ruminococcaceae bacterium UBA1448
TCGATGGTCGCGAGATACTCCAGCAGCCGGTCGCGCTCTTCATAGCCGGTATCGCCGCCATGATAGATGCAGGCGCAGACGACGCCATGAGGTTTGATTAGCCTGAGTGCCTTTTCAATCGCCTGGATGCTGGTATCCGGGTGGGTAAAAATCGTATGATCGCCGCCCGGCAGATACCCGAAGTTGAAGACCACCGCATCGACCGTTCCCTCTTTTGCTGCCTCATCCATATAAACATGGCTTTGCAGCCGCAGTTCTGCCCGCTGGCGCAGTCCCTTTTGCCGGAGCAGCGCATCGGTCGAATCGACCGCCTCCTGCTGGATGTCAAACGCGATGACCTTTCCATTTTCGCCGACCAGTTCGCACAGAAAAGCGGTATCCTTACCCCTGCCCATCGTCGCGTCGATGCACAGCCCGCCTGCCGGGACCATTTCTTCAAGGAACCGGTGTGCGAGCCCAAGTGTATTGAGTTTCATCATCTTTTCCCTCCAACCATTTCAAACATACTCAGTATAACATATTTTTCCGCCGATTTGTACCCCTGCCGGCAAAATCTGCCGTACAGAAAACGCCGCCGGGACATTTCATCCCGGCGGCACAACCGCAATATCCAAATTATAACAGGCAGCAGCTTTTCCGTTCTGTTCCTGTGGCAAGCTGACCTGCCTCCTGTTCAATCCCCAGCCGGTGATAGATACCACACAGNNCCGGCCGGTCGCTGCCATACTGCGGCTTTCGGCAGTCCTGAGGGCAGCGTCGGTGAGCGGCGGCAACTTTCCCGACAGGATATCTGCGGTACGCCGGCAAAAACTGTCCTGGTCGTCCGCCATGTACACCTGTTCCCCGTCTCTCAGCCAGCCGCTGTATACCGGGATATCCCGCACCAGCACCGGAACGCCGCAAGCGAGTGCTTCCAGCACAACGATCCCTTCCGTCTCTTCCTGCGACAGGAAAGCAAACAGGTCAGCTCCGCAATAGGCGTCCCGCAGTTCCCCCTGTGAGACAAACCCGGCAAATGTCAGGTTGACAGGTGCATTATGGATTGCCTCGCGAATTGTCTCCGGGACCATCGAAAGCGGCGTCTCCCCAAACCAGAAAAACCGTACCTCCGGCATTTTCCGTGCCAGCTCGACAAACTCCGGCAATCCTTTTCGCTGGATAAAATGTCCGACCGAGATCACAACCTGATCCCTTTCCGAAAGACCGTAGCGATTGCGAAAACGCCTGCCTGCCTCTGCCGACGGCGCAAAAAAGCTGGTATCAATCCCATTTGTCAAACTGTAAACCGGTTTTTTAATGCCATATCCGATCAGCAGCCGCCGGGAGTATTCGGTCGGGGTGATAACGGCGTCCCCCAGACCGTAGCAGAAGGTAATCCAGCGCTTAAACAGCGGTGCCAGCAGATTGGAGCCGATAAAGGAACCTTTGAAATCCTCTTCGGTCGAATGGCCGTAATAAATAACCTTCCGTCCCCGCATTTTTGCCGCAAGCGCGGTCAATACCGCGTCCGGGAAAACAGTATTCAGATGAATCGGCGCCCTGCTGTCCCAGCTGTCGGTCGCCTCAATCCCAACACATTCCAGCATCTTTTTCTGATGGAGCATTGCCTGCCCAACGCCGCTTTTGGCGACCAGCCGCATCGACCCACTGTAAATCTGTACCCGCATACGGAACCCTCCCATCCGTTATCCGGTAATCAGCCGGACGATCTGCTGCCAGACGACCGTCAGCCCCATACTGTAGAGCGCGAGTGCCGCCGGTTTTCCCAGCAGGATAATAATTGTAAAACGTTTCCAGCTCATATTTGTTGTCCCTGCCAGATAGCAGAGAAAATCATCCGGCGCGACCGGCAGAAAGATCGCGATTGCAAACAGCCGGGCAAACGGGCTGCCATCGCCTGTCCAGTGCTCATATTTTGCCAGCATCTTTTCGCTGAACAGCTTTTTCAAAAGCGGCCGGCCATACATCTTTGCCAGCCCGAATGCCATCAGCGACCCAAGACAAATCCCGATATAATTGAATAAAAACCCTTTCCAGGCACCGAACATCATCACCCCGGCCAGGCATCCAAGGTTGCCCGGCAGCACCGGCAGCACCACCTGCACCGCCTGGAACGCAATGAATACAAAAATCCCCAATATTCCGAGCCCGGATACAAACGTGCTCATCGCCTCGGGCGAAGTCAGCAGCCCCGCCCGCCATCCGCACACCACCAGCAGGATACATCCCACCAGCCCGCAAACTGTCAGCACCTGCAGCATCATCTGCATCCGGTCATTCATCTTCTCCATCTGTTTCCCTTCTCTCTGGTCTTTCATCTCATCACTCAGCAGAACAGCCTTTCTGCGAACGGCCGTACAAAGTACATCACCATCGTACACAACATCGCGAGTCCGACCAGCCCATTCAGGCTGGACCCGCCGCTCACCAGCTGCTGTTCGGTAAAATGCAGCTGCCAGCGAACCGCGACTCTGCGGTAAACAAATTTTGCAAGCAGATATCCAATCAGCGCACCGGCTGTGTTGACGATCAGGTCGTCGACATCGGTCAGCCGCCCGGAGAACATCTGCGTCACCTCAATCGCTGCCGAATAGCACAGCCCGGCAGCGGCTGTCCGCAAGCCGCTTCTGAGCTGCCGCCACAAAAGCGGCGCGAAAAAGCCAAACGGCACAAACAGCAGCAGATTGAGCAGTGTATTGCACAGATAAGCGGGCGGGTCGTTGACAATATCTACCAGCGGAACCAGGTTGAACCGTGGTGCGAACCGCATATTGACCATGGTCGGCAGTCCGGTTGCCGAGCAGACACCGCAGAAATAGACCGCCAGCAGCATCAGCATCAGCCGCCGAACCACCGTCATATTCCTGCGGCAGCCTTCCAGCACCGCCCACATTGCCGGCAGCAGCAGGATGCTTGCCGCCGCGCTTTCCACTCCAATCGTATAGATACGCAGCATTGCGATTCCTCCTTTTCCTCCCAAAACTGACCGCCTGCCCATCAGCAGGCCTTTTGATCTTCTGTCTATATTGTATCAGATGGGCGGAAAAGCAGCTATCGTTTCAGCTTACAGTTTGCCGCGCAGTCTTACAATGTTGTAAGGCTGCCTCTTCCCCAAGTACCGCCACAATCCGTCCGGTCACCATCTGGATAAACAGCGCGTCCCTCTCCAATCCCGGTTCACAGCGGCTGTAGAGCTGATGAGCCCGGAAGAAAAATTCCGGCAGCGACAGTCTGTCCAGTTCTTTTGGAGGCAGNNGTATAGGTTTCAGCGGCATCTCCCGCAGCCGTCTGTCCAGCTGATGTTCATAGCTGACATGTGCCGACAGGGTGCCGGGATAATCCGCATTGTGCGCCCAGGTAAAACAGTCGGCGGCATAGTGGCAAAGTTTGCCGAGCAAAAAGAAGTCCTGTGCTCCGTCGCATCCATACCGCAGCCGGTAAAACAGTGCCAATGCCCGCACCGAAGCGGTTTTAAATCCATGGCCGTCCAACCGTCTCCCTGATTCTTCCGCCAGATGGCTGGGAACTGCGAGATCCGGCTGAATATTACCATATAAAAAAGCCGCCCGCTCGATTCCTGTAATTCCAAACTGCTGTGCGAGCTGCCGTCCAAGGCGGATATGGCTGTTTCCCTGCATATGTATGACCTGCCTTTCGTACTTCATTTCTTTGACTATTCTTATTGTAACTTTTTTCCTTTTAAAAACCAAGCAGCGAAAACTTTAAGTTTTTTTTAAAATCCATTTTGTATTCTCCCGTATTTTAATAAGAAATTGCCACCCATACGCAAAAAACGGCCGCAAATGGCCGCTTCAGTCTGTTGATAAATAAATTAATCGCCAGTCTTCTATGTCCGCCATAGCCCAGCTCCGCATGGGCTATGGCTACGTTTTGGGGGTGGTTGCGCGCTTACGCGCACCCAGGGCTGCCGCCCTGGACCTGTTTTTCCCTTAAAATAAGAGATTTTCTATCAATTCATGAACAATTATCAAATACAAAAATAGTTTTTCGATAAGCTCAAAGCGGCCGCAAACCGACCGCTCCATAAACAATATGCAAAAAAACCGGAACCCATCAGGACATTTCCAGTCCAAGGATTCCGGTTTTGCGTTTATAACCAGATTCTGTTTTTACCCGTCAGGCAATTATTTAACCCCTGCGAAATAATCTTCCAATCCATCCGCCGTCGCCTTGGCGAACTGGTTGATATTGGTCTGGTTGGTCAGGATGGTGTTTTCGACCGGCGTCGTCAGGAAACCGTATTCGATCAGCACTGCCGAAAACTGCTTGACACGGGTGACCGCGTATTCCGAGAACTTATGTCCTCTGTTGACAGCGGACGAACCGTTTGCCATTCCCTGATAGGCGGTAAAGATATTGTTGCAGATATTCTTTGCCAGGTAGACCGACCAGGGGTTGTTGTAGTAAACCTCAATGCCGCGGGCAGTTGTCGAGGTAGCAGACGAGTTGTGGTGTACCGAAATATACACCATCGGTTCCCAGTCTATCGCCGCATCAACACGGTCATACAGGCTGTAAAGGTTGCTGGTCTTGTAGGTATCCAGCAGATAAACCTCTGCACCGCGGGAGACCAGCTCGTCCCGCAGAGCGGTTGCCTTGCGGTAGTTTTCGTACGCTTCCTGGGTAGAGTTAACCCCCAGCGCGCCGGTGTCAAAGGTTCCGCCGGAGGTATAGCTGCCGTGACCGGAATCAATGACAATCCGCGCTCCCTTGAGGGAGGAAACGGGATTATAAAACTTAAGCTGCAATTTATTGCCCGAGTATTCAGCATAGGCGCCGTAGTAAGCACCCTCGCGCAGTGTCAGTTCAATCACACACTGCGGCACCCCATTGGTCGTCCGGGTCGAAACCTTCACGTCGGAGAAACAGCTTCCAGATGGAACGCTGACTCCGGTATTGACGATCGCGGTCGTATAATCGAAAACGATCTTGACCTTCTGGGGGGTAAAGCTGGTAACGGTATTGCTGGTGGACGAAGCATACTGAATCGTCTCCACCTCGATGTTGAACGGAACCTTCCAGCTCTCGCTGACGGTCAGGTATGTACAGCTGCTGTCCGCCGAAAGCCCGATCGAGCTGATGGTATTTTCCCCCTGGGTGCCGGAAGAAGCGAGCTGGGTGACCTTAGCAGCCGAAACCTTCCGCCCGGAAGCAAGCCAGTAGAGGTTGTTGCTGTCAGGGCCGGAGACGACATAGTCAATCGTCCCCTTGGGCATCTGGTAATAATAAGGTGCCGCGTAATCTTCTTCCCGGTCGTTCTCCGCCGGGATAAAGACATCGGCATAATCAGCCGTCACCTGAATCTGTTTGCCGGAAAAGCTCTGGGCACCGGAGATGGTCAGCATGTCCCCCGTCACCGTCGTGCTGCTGTCATCCCCTTCGGGAAGCATCTCGGCGGAATAGACGGTAAAACTGCCGCCTGTCCGGGTCTGGGTCCGTCCGTCCAGCGACGCAGCCGCTGAAATGGTCAGTCCGGAGCCGGAGGAAGGGACTGTATATTCCCCCTCGAACCAATAATACCCATCGTCTCCCTGCTCAGAGGTACGGCGGAGGGTGACCTTATCGGAACCGACCGTTGCGGTGACATCCGCCTGACGGTCAGCCAGTACCCGGATGGTCTGGGTAGAGCCGGCAACAACCGTCGACTCGGTCTTGGGCTGGATATCTTCAATAATGCGGGTCATGACGCTTTCGGCAGCTGCCGCCGAGAAGCCGGTAAACAGAAACATGACCGCCAGCAAAAGAGCAGAGAGCCGCGCGGTCAGACGCACGGTTCTGCTGCCAAGCCCCCGTCCGGGGGCAGATGTTCTGCAAGAGTTCAACGTCCTTATCTCCTTTGGTTACTGCAATAAGGCCATGAAGTTCTTCTTTTCTACGGTCATGGCGCTGTTGGGACTGGTAAAGATCTGATCATAACGGAAGAGGATGGTTCCTTCGATATTGTCATACTGCCGCGAGAGATTAATCTGCCGGGCGATGATATCGGTATTTTCGGTCCATTCATTCTTACCACTGCCGGCGTAGGTATCCACTGCGCCGACCTTGTAAGCGGCAAGCCCGATTCGCAGGCTGACACCGGGAGCGGTTGTCATCTCGCTCCATTCCTCGACAATCTCATCATAAGGCGCGGACGCATGCTCAAATCCGTAATAGACCTGAGGTGCCAGATAATCGCAGTATCCGGCATGAGACGCCCAGTAAGCGACATCGGCATACACCAGATCATAGTCCTGGCTGACGATTCCACGGGGGCTGATGCCAAAGATGCAGGAAGAGTCCGCCTTTTTGATTGCAGAATACATCTCTCCCATCAGTGTCGTGATATTCTGCCGCCGCCAGTCGGCATGGGACAGCTTGCTGCCGCTTGCCTGATAGGAAGCGAGGTCATAGCTCTCCGGGAGGGAAGAGGGATAGAAATAGTCGTCGATATGGATGCCATCGACATCATAGTTTTCAATAATCTCGGTCACGCCGTCCACGACCAGCTGCCGTGCCTCACTGGAAGCAGGGTTCAGGTAAAGGCGTCCGCCATAAGAGATCAGGTTTTCGGCCTTTTTGGCCGGGTTATCGTACCACTGGCGAACCGGGTAGGAAGAGGAAACCGAGTTGATTTCACTTTCGGCCATCAGCCGCAGCGGATTGACCCATGCTTCAAAGGTCAAGCCTTTCGCGTGTGCCTCTTCAACCAGGATCTCCAGCGGATCAAATCCGGGGCTGGTTCCCAGCTTGCCGGAAGCGTAGCTGGACCAGGGGAACAGATCGGACGGATAAAAACTGTCACCATACGGGCGGACCTGGACGATGACGGTATTCAATCCGGCATTGACACAGTTCTGATACATCTGCTGAACCGAGGAACGGAAAGCGCTCTGGCTCTTCCCCGGCAGAATTTTTTGCAGGTCGAGGAACGCAATCCAAATCGCGTTGACCTCATCCTGCTGTGCGACGTTGGTGCTGGCCGGGATCTGGGAAACACTTGCTGCTCCCGACAGCCGTCCCAGTACCTCTTCCGCCTCACTGCCGGCAGCCGTCACCGGTGCGGTCATCAGCGATGCGGCCGCAACCAGAGACGCGGCGAGAAGGGATACGGTGCGCAGCACACCTCTGTCTTTCATCAAATAATCACTCCTTAAGATACTGAATAGCAATCATGGAAAGCCGTTCATGCGGCCGGAAATATCAAAAAATTCCTTGAGCCTGTGCGTCTTTCATCTGCCGGACAGCTGTTTATTTCCCAAAAACAGTCAAAGATAACCCGGCTTCAATATATAAGTGTCTTCAGAGTCAAAAAATGTTGCAACAAATCAAAATTTAATTGAACAGCAACAAAACTAACTCCTGATAACTGGCAGTTCCCTGGTGATATCCTCCGTCCGTTCAGGTGTTCTAGCGATATCGACGGTGATCGTATATCCGCCCAGCGTAACGACCCGTTTACCGACATTCAGCGGCAGCACCTTTTCCTGCCCGGAAGCAAAGATCCTGACCTCACCCTTCTGGGATCGGATTGCCGACGAAGCAGCGCGAGTCTGGGTGATGATGACAGTTTTGACAGCGTNNAGGGGGCAGCCTGGACATTCCCGCGGCTGAGCTTATAGTCCAGCTCGGGAAATGGTTCGGATGGAGTTTCATCCGGCAGCGGAGCAGCAGGATGGACTGTGGGGGAAACACGGCGTCTGGTTCCTGCCAGCAGCGCGCCGCCGCCGCAGGCGAGTGCCCCGGGCAATGCCATCCAGAGCACCATCCCGGGGGTTGTCTGCACCCCAATCAGCAGCCAGCCTGCCAGCGGCAGGCAAAATTCCACCCCGCCGAGTATCTGGCTGCGGGAGAAGGCGTTTTCACCGACGCCTGCAAGCTGTTCGTATGAGATGACCGCGACTCCGTCGCTGTCGACAGCGACCGGTACATTTTCAGGGATAGAGCCCTGGCTCAACCGGATAAGGCTGCCGCGGGGGTAATCAGGCTGGCCGATCTCGACTGCGGAGAACCGGCTCCCCATCATATGGACAGTCCCATCCCCGGAGACCCGGCACAGGACCCCGAAAACCGCTGCTGCAAGCAGCATCAGCAGTCCGGCAACGATCATCAAAATCGACAGTATCTTCAGGCAAAGCCGCTTTCTGGACATCTCAACGCTTCCTTTCGGTGCCAATCGGCAAACTTCCAGCTATACTTTTCTTATTATCCTACATTTTCCCCCATCTGTCAAGGCGGCCCGGTGTCCGGGCTGACTTGTTCGCGTCGGTCGGCCACGG
>DCTE01000206.1:0-14242 GCA_002329405.1 Ruminococcaceae bacterium UBA1448
AAAACGCCAACAGGCGTTATAATCTAAATACTCAGAACAACTCTGACGATGAATAATCATCGCTTTGTTGCTTGAATTACTTTAATCTGGATTCTCAAAAGAAATTATGATTTCTATCGAAATCCGGGTTTCGTTCATTCGCATATTCGATACTGTTTAATTTTCAAGTTTCCTTTATTGCCGACCGTTTCGCTCTCATTCTTTCGTTTGAGTCGTTCTCGGTGACAGCCTATTTATTGTATCACATCGTTTTCGGTTTGTCAAGTACTATTTTGAAGTTTTTTGAAAAAGTTTTTTCTGGAAGCTATCGCTTCCTTCCAAACTTTTCGTGAAACTCAATAAAGTTCCTGCCATACATTTGACGTCTGATACAATTTTCAAGTTTCTCTGTCGGCCGTTCGACTCGTGTCTCACGCGACAGCTTGATTATAATATCACACTCAGCAACACTTGTCAACACTTTTTTTAAATTATTTTTCATTTTGTTGTCTGTACTCAAGTGGAGACAATCCGGTATGACGCTTGAATACCTGCGAGAAATATGAAAAGTTGGTATATCCCATCTTCAGTGCAATCAAGCTGACCGGAATATTGGTCCCTTTGAGCATCGACTTAGCCTGTTCGATTTTCTCCCGGACAATAAACTCATTCAATGCAATCCCTGTTTCTTTTTTAAACAGGCGCGAAAGGTATTCCGGGTTCAGATAAATGGCTTCGGCAATCTCACTTCTCGAAATATCCCGATCAAGGTTTCGGCGAATATAATCAATTGCACTTGCCACCGGGCTGGACGAGCCGGTATAGCTGTCGCCATCCATTGCCTGACTGGCTTTGGTTTCATGCGCCTCAGGTTTCTTTTCTTTTATATCTTCTATTGCACGAATAACTGCAGCTTCGATTTCGCTATACGGGGCCGGCTGGAGAATATAATCAAAACCTCCCAAACGTATTGCTTCCTGAGCATAAATAAACTCTGCATGTGCAGACAGAAAAATGCAGCGTGTTTCCATCTTCCTTTCCCGAATCATATTGAGCAGTTCAAGTCCGCTTCTGGGCGGCATCTCGATATCGCACAGCAGAACATCAACCTTTTTATCCAGCAACAGCCGTTCTGCGTCCGGTACGCTATATGCTGTCAAAATTGTTTCAACGCCTATTTTATTCCAATCTACGCCTTCTTTTTCAGCGTTTACAACATCTGGCTGATCATCAACTATTAAAATTGTCATCACTGGATTTTCCTTTCTTTTTTCCTGAAAGTGGGATTACAATTTCCGACACCGGCCCACAGGGAGTATTATAAAACGCAAACATTACCTTTTTCCCATATATAAGGCGGAAGCGCTGCCGGATGTTGCGAATTCCAACATGATCTGTCGCATAAACGGTCTGATCTTCACTGCTCAGCTCCCGCAGAACCTGTTCGGAATATCCCGGACCGTTGTCCTGCACAACGAGGTCAATAAATCGTTCTTCCCCACTATCCAGCAAAGACGCTTTCACATGAATAACCGGCTGATTTTCCGCCCGATGTTTAATAGAGTTTTCTACAAAAGTAGAAAGGCTGAGAGGTGGGATCATAAAATTCTCCAATGATTCCGGCACATCAATTCTGCATTCAGGCGGATAGGCAGAAACCAACTGCTGGATATCTATATAATTACGGATATGTTCTACTTCCTGATGCAGCGGAACCAATTCCAGCTGGTCACGGAAAATATACCGCAGATGGCTGGAGATGCTGAGGATGATCTTTTGCAGTTTTTCAACATCCTGCTTTTGCGCGACCGCATACAGGCCCTTCAGGCAGTTAAGGTAAAAATGCGGGCGAATTTGCAATTGCAGGTATTGCAGCTGTGCCTTCTGGGTTTCAATTTCTCTTTCATACGCCTCAATCTTTAGCTTTTTTATCTGCTTCATCATGTCATTAAAGGTAACGCTGACATCTTGAAATTCAATAATTTGGCTTGGAGCTGCCTCCGCATCCAAATTGCCTGCACGGATATCCGCAATTGTCTTTTCCAGGGCATTCAATGGCTGAATAACCGACCGCCGAACCCAAAGCAGTGCAAACGGAATAAAAAGCACGGAAAGAAATGAAAGGCACATCAAAAATACTTGCATATTGGAAAGACCATTAAAAAATTCACTCCCCGCCACAAGCAGACAAAGGGTAACATCTGTCTTTTGGATATCTTTATGCAAAATCATACGACGGGGGGAACCTGCGACAACATAGTCCTCCTGTCCTAAAACTTTTGTAAAATCAATATCAGGATGCTGTTCATTGATTTCTATACCATCACGGCTGCAAAAGGTTATTTCAGCCTGTCCATCCTGTTCATCAATATTTATACCGACATTTTCCAGAGTCGAAAAAGTCGACAGTGCAATTAGATAGCATCCCCGTCCGCCATAGAACCGCATCAGATAATTCTGATCAGAAATCTCCCTCGTCACCCAACCATCGCTGTAAGAGATCGCATCCTGGCTGACAACGTTTTTCATCCAGTCTTCTATTTTAATTTTCTGCGAATAGGTAAATTTATCTGAAAAAATATCGCGATAACTATTGCTTGGCACACTGTAAATAAAAAAAGCATCACAAAAATCATAGATCCGCAGATACTCCCGAAACTGCTGAATCAACTGTTGAGAGGCCAAATGTGCCCGCAATGGCTCCGCTCCGCCATACAATACCTTATATTCTTCACTTGATGCAACCAGACCGATCATTGACTCATCCACATTGGAAAGACAACTTTCAATCTGACGGACCGAATAATCAATCGTCCGGCGGTTGGAAGCAGCGATTTTATTGTTGGAATCGACAGCTGCATATATGTTGGAAAACACGAGCAAACCGATCAATAACGCAAGTACAGCTGTCAAAAAAAACATCAGCTGTTTTTTCAGTGAATGTTTATGCGGCGATATACGGATTTTATTTAATTTCAATTTTATTTCCTCCGGTGAATGCGGAACGTTTGATCCACCCACATTATACCAACAAAATGCAGCATTCACAAGCATTTTACAGCAAAAAAGTCACAATTCCAACAATCTGCGTCACAATAATTACAGACTTTCCTTTTCATTTTTGTTACACTAACATTACAGAAAGGTTGCGAAAATATGTCAAAAACTATATAACGTAGCCAATAGCGATCTGCTGCTTTATCATCAATCCGCAGCTTGCAAACGAAAGGATGGGACATATGAAAAAAAGAACCCTTGCCGCTCTGTTCTGCGCAATGCTCGCAGTCACCATGATGGCTTCCTGCGGCGGCAATAACACCACCACCGATTCTTCCTCTTCCACTGACAGTTCTTCCGCTTCCACTGATTCGGAAGAAAGCACCGCCTCTACTGAATCCGACCTGCGTGAAGAAGAACTGGTCACATTGGACGTTGTCACCATGTCTTCCGGCAAAAATGAACCGGATGTCACCGATGTTGAAAACGCCATGAATGAAATCCTGGAAGAAAAATTCAACTGCAATGTTGATCTGACTTTTATCTCGTATGCCAACTATGCAGAGCAGACTTCCCTGATGCTTTCTTCCGGCGAAGATGCTGACCTGCTGCCTGTCTACATGATCCCGCTGCCCACCTGTGCAAATGCCGGCCAGATTATCCCGCTGGACGATCTGATCGAACAGTACGGCCAGGGCATCAAGGAACAGCTGGGCGACTACATTGAATGTGGCCGTGTCGGCGAAGACCTCTACGGTGTTACCACCGCCCGTGACCTTGCAAACTCTCAGGGCTTTGAATTTGTTAAATCCGTTGCTGATGAAGTCGGCTTCGACTATGAAAACATCAAGACGCTGGATGACCTCGAAACCGAGCTGATGAAAGTTAAGGAAGCTTATCCCGATATGTGGCCTGTCGCTGTTTCTTCGGGTGAGAACATCCGTAACTGGGGCTGGGACCCGCTGGGCGACGATATGATCAACCTGGGTGTTCTGGCTGATATGGCAACTGAACCGGTTGTTGTCAACCTCTACGAGACCGATCAGTACAAAGATCTGGCAAATGAAATGTACTCCTGGATGCAGGAAGGTCTGATTCAGGCAGATGCTGTCAACTCCACCGAAACTGCTACCACGCTGATGAGTGCTGGTACCGCATTTGGCGGCTTCACCAACCTCAAACCTGGTTTTGCTGAAGAAAACTCCTCTTCCCTCGGCTTTGAAATTGGCGTTGTTGAGATCATCCCCGCTCTGGGCTGCACCAACAACGTTTCCCGTGCAACCTGGACCATCTCCAGCGGCTGCGACAATCCCGAAGCTGCAATGAAGGTGCTCAACGAGCTGTATACCAATCCTGATCTTTCCAACCTGTACATGTACGGTATTGAAGGCGTTCATTACAAAGTCCTGGAAGAGGGCGGTGCTTCCAACGGCCAGGATATCATCACCTGGGCGGATGGTGTAGACGCTACCACCTCCAACTACCGCAAATCCGGTACCTGGCTGCAGCCCAACCAGTTTATCGGCCATGTCTGGGAAGGCAGTGCTGCTGACATCTGGGATCAGCAGAGAGACTTCAACAACAATGCACAGAAATCTGTCGCATTTGGCTTTACTTACGATTCGCTGCCCGTTACCAACGAGGTAACCGCATGCACCAACGTTGTCTCCAAGTACCACAAAGCACTGCTCTGCGGTGCTCTTGAACCGGAATCCACCCTCGCTCAGTTCAACGAAGAGCTGTATGCAGCCGGCCTGCAGAACATCATTGATGAAAAACAGGCGCAGCTGGATGCCTGGCTGGAAGCAAACGGTAAATAATTAACCGATCCCGAACAGCGGGGATACCGTATCCTTGCGGTATCCCCTTTCATATTATAACCCAAGGAGGCACAAAATGAAAAACAGCAAACCTGCCAGCAAAGCGGCGTTAAAAGCGCAGATTATGCACAACATCCCGCTTTATCTCATGTTTTTACCGGGTGCCATCTATCTGCTTATCAACAACTACATCCCGATGGGCGGCCTGATCATAGCCTTCAAACAGGTCAACTGGAATAAAGGGATTCTGAACAGCCCGTGGGTTGGCTTCTCCAACTTTGAATACCTGTTCAAGACAAACGACGCCTGGACCATTACCCGCAACACACTGGGATACAATATTGTCTTTATCATATTGGGAACCATTCTGGCGATTGCAATTGCAATCCTGCTCAACGAAATCCGTTCCAAGACGATGAAAAAGACCTACCAGACGGTTATCCTTCTTCCTTATCTGATTTCGATGGTCGTTGTCAGCTATCTGGTCTTTGCAATGCTTTCCAGTGAAAACGGTTTTATCAATCTGAGTATCTTCCGCCCGCTGGGATTGCCCGAGATCAGCTGGTATACCGAGCCCAAATACTGGCCCGCTATCCTGATCATCGTACACACCTGGAAGACCTTTGGTTACAACTGCATCCTCTACTATGCAACACTGGTCGGCATTGACCGCGGATACTATGAAGCCGCTGTCATCGACGGTGCAAACCGCTGGCAGCAGGTCTGGAACATTACGCTGCCAGAGTTGGTTCCCACCATCATCACCCTGACCCTGATGAGCATTGGTAAGATCTTCTACTCCGACTTCGGTCTGTTCTATCAGGTTCCGATGGATTCCGGTCCCCTGTATGATGTCACCAACACGATCGACACCTACGTTTACCGTGGCCTGATCCGTCTGAACAATGTCGGCATGTCCTCGGCAGCCGGTTTCTATCAGAGTATCGTCGGCTTTGTTCTGGTTCTGCTTGCCAACTATGCGGTTCGCAAGATCAGCAAAGAAAACGCACTGTTTTAAGGAAGGAGCGAATACAATATGGTTGAAAAAAGAAGTGCCTTCCAGTTTGTCGCCAACATTCTGATGATTATCCTGGCGATCTGCTGCCTGTTCCCCTTCCTTCTGCTGATTATGTCCTCGCTGACGGACGAAACAACCCTGATTCGGGAAGGTTATTCCATCTTCCCCAGCAAGTTCGGCATGGAATCCTATCAATACCTTTGGAAAAATGCCGATCAGATTGGCCGTGCTTATGGCATTACCGTTCTGATCACCGCTGTCGGTACCACGACCAGCTTGATCATGACTGTCATGATGGCTTATCCGCTTTCAAGAAGAGAATTCTTCGGAAGAAATGTATGTGCATTTTACGTCTTCTTCACGATGTTGTTTAACGGCGGTCTGGTTCCGACCTACATTATGTACACCCGTTACCTGCACATCAAGAACACCCTGTGGGCACTGCTGATCCCCTCACTGCTGATCAGTGCCTTTTATGTCATCATGATGCGCACCTACTTTACGACCAACATCCCTGAAGCGGTCATCGAAGCGGCCCGTATCGACGGCGCAGGTGAATGGAGAATCCTGTTTACCATTGTTCTGCCGATGTCGCTGCCTATGATTGCAACGATGGCACTGCTGATCGGTCTGGGCTACTGGAATGACTGGAAAAACGGTCTGTATTATCTGACGGATAACCGTCTGTTCTCTATTCAGAACATGCTGAACAACATGCTCAAGGACGTACAGTTCCTGAAATCGGGCGCGGACGCTTCCGCTGCATCCGACGTCCTGCAGGATATGCCCAGCGTTGGTATTAAGATGGCAATTGCCGTTATTGGTGCACTGCCGGTCATGATTGTCTATCCCTTCTTCCAGAAGTACTTTGTCAAAGGTATCACTATTGGTGCTGTCAAAGGCTAATCATTTTATGCAGCTATGAAAAAGATACGGTTCTTTTTTGGGACCGTATCTTTTCCTTTTGCTTGACAGAATTTCAAATCGGTATATAATCAAAAGATGAATACCCGATTGTTTCGACTGCGGCCCATCTCACAGCCATTACACAAGGAGCCTTTAATTTATGAAAAAAATCCTGCTGATCGCCACCGGAGGTACGATCGCCTGTAAACGCACCGTTTCAGGACTGACCCCGCTGATGACTTCTGACGATCTGATCGCCTATGTCCCTCAGTCAAAAAACTTCTGCAAAACAGACGCTGTCCAGCTGCTCAACCTGGACAGCACCAATATCCGGCCGGAACACTGGTTAATGATGGCCCGCTGTATCCGGGAAAACTATCCCCATTATGACGGCTTTGTCATCTGCCATGGCACCGATACGATGGCGTTTACCGCTGCTGCCCTTTCCTACCTGATTCAGAATTCTCCCAAACCGGTTATCATCACCGGTGCCCAGCGGCCAATCGACATGGAGGACACCGACGCGCGGATTAATCTGCTGGACAGCCTCTGCTATGCTTCCTGCCCGGACGCACATGGAATCAGCATTGTATTTGACGGAAATGTCATTGCCGGTACCCGTGCCCGCAAGATGCGGACCAAAAGCTACAATGCTTTTTCCTCGATCAATTTTCCCTATCTGGCCACCATTCGGGACGGCCATATTGTCCATTATATTAAAGAAGAGATTACCGGCTGCCCGGCATTTTACGATCAACTGTGCAGCAGCGTCTTTCTGCTGAAACTGATCCCGGGGATGTCTCCCAATATCCTTGCACTGGCAGGTGAGGCAAACGATGCCGTAATTATCGAAAGTTTCGGCGTCGGCGGCTTACCCTACGGAGAAGAGGACGGTAACGAAAACTTCCTTTCTGTCGCCAGACGGCTGCTTGAAAACGGCAAGCTGATCGTCATGGCTACCCAGGTGGTCCATGAAGGCAGTGACCTTGGAGTATACGCGGTCGGACGCGAAGCGGAAGAACTGGGGCTTCTGGAAACTGGTGATATGACACTGGAAGCTGCTGTCACAAAAGTTATGTGGATTCTCGGCCAGACAAGAGACCCAGATACCATCCGCTCCATGTTTACAACAACCATAGCGCACGACCGGTTGTACTGATAAGGATGTTTTCAACATTTTCAACAGATTGCTGTGAAAAACCCGCTGTACCTTATTTGGTGGACAGCGGGTTTTGATGTTATAGGGACGTTTTTTCTGATTCATCCGGCTGTTGGCCAGATGTTTCCGTGCTGGATGATTCAGCAGGAATCGAATCGGTCTGTTCGGGAGATTCTGTTTCCGATTGGGTAGACGATTCGCTGCTGGTTTCTGTTGAACTGTCCGACTGTTCCGAACTCTCAGATGAACTCTCCTGCGGCGCAAAATTTTCCTCAATCCGGTCTGGGCGGAAAACATCCATTGCTTCAAATGAAGTAAAAGTCAGGCTCAGCCCCGCATCGGGTACTGTCAATCCAATCGGCATATAATCCGCCTTCCCAAGCAACAGTGCATATCCGCCTGTATCCGTCTGTCCGGTTGCACACCATCCTTCCGCCGANNGTCATATCCTCCGGCTGGGAGAGAACTTTCAGCGTACCTGCCACCATACTGCCAAGATTGGCAGCAGGCATCGCGTCCGGCTGAATGCTGATACCCTTGTAGCTGACGGTCAGATTGCCGTTTTCAACACTATCGACTGAAAAACTCAGTCCCTCCAGATGCTCAGGTGACAGCACCTCCACCAGACAGCAGTCCTCCGATCGGGTAATCTGTGCCTGCAAGGACAATACCTCCTGCTGCCCATCTAGCCCGTCTCCCGAGTCGTCCGACGGCAGGGCGATTGCAATATCTGCAACTGCTGAAAAATCCCCGGAAAAGATGGACGAAACTGCCGCAGCGTCCGGCGGTCCCGGTTTCTTTTCCGTACCGCATCCGGTCAAAATACTGCCGGTGAAAATTACCACCGCCATTCCCGCCGCCCATCTCCTGAACCATCCCTTTACCCTGCCATATTGCCTGCAACTTTTTTTATCTTCGATGCACCCCATTGCTATATGCCCTCCCCCAACTGTGTTGACTGTAAGACAGGACAACATATGCAAAAGAAAGGACAAATAGACCAATCCTGGCAATCATGATTACCGGGATTGCATGCAGAAAAGCGGAGCCCGATTAAGGCCCCGCTTTTCTGCTGCGCTTAAAGAATATAGGAGTTTTTGAAGTCTGTCAAAATGAAAGGTGGACAATACATCCCGTTGAATGCTCAGTTGTCGTCCTGCAATGCGTCATATCCTTCCTCACCGGTCCGGACTTTGACAACATTCTGCACACCATAAACAAAGATCTTACCGTCACCGATATGACCGGTATAGAGTACCCTCTTCGCGGTTTCAATAACCCGCTCAACCGGGACCTTGCAGACGACGATCTCAACCTCAATCTTTGGAAGCAGGTTCATTTCAACGGGAACGCCACGGTAATATTCGGGGGCACCTTTCTGCATGCCGCAGCCCATGACGTTGGTAACCGTCATACCGGTAACGCCAATCTGAGAAAGTGCCTGACGAAGCTGCTCAAAACGGGCCTGCTTCATAATGATATCAATTTTAGTAAAACGCATGCCGGTGTCGCTGGTCATCTGCTGAACCGGAGTACTGCTGAGCTGAACAGGGACAGCCGTATCTGGGTCGACATCACCGGTCACCTGCCTGTTTTCATCCAATGCAGACACAATACCGGTACCTGCTTCAACCGAAGGCATAAAGTCTGCGTAAGCACTGACAAGGCCATGTTCGGAGATATCCAAGCCGGCGGTCTCTTCTTCTGCCGAGCAGCGCAGGCCGATGGTATGCTGAATGATTTTGAAAACAATGGTAATCATAACCGCGACAAAGACTGCAACCACTGCGACACCCAAAATCTGAGTGCCAAAAAATTTGAACCCGCCGCCATAGAAAACGCCGCCATCGGTTGCAAACAAGCCGGTCAGGATAGTGCCCAACGAACCGCAGACACCATGTACCGAAATTGCGCCGACCGGGTCGTCGATTTTTGCAACACGGTCAAAGAATTCAATTGCCAGCACAATGACAACGCCAAAGATAATGCCCATGATCGCGGCACCCAGCGGCGAAACCATGTCGCAGCCGGCAGTGATGCCCACCAGGCCGGCCAGTGCAGCATTGTATGTCATCGAAACATCCGGTTTTTTATAGCGGAGCCAGGTAAAGATCAATGTGGTACAGCAGGCAACAGCCGCACAGAGGTTGGTATTGACAAAAATCAGGGAAGCAGATTCCATTGCTGCGTCGCTGTCCATTGCGACAGTCGAGCAGCCGTTAAAACCAAACCAGCAAAACCACAGGATAAAGACACCCAGCGTCGCAATTGCGAGGTTATGTCCGAGAATTGCGCGGGGCTTGCCATCCTTGCCATACTTGCCGATTCGCGGCCCAAGAATTTTCGCACCGATCAGCGCACAGATGCCGCCGACCATATGCACTGCGGTCGAACCAGCAAAGTCATGAAACCCAAGCTGGGAAAGCCACCCACCGCCCCAGATCCAATGACCGGAAATCGGATAGATCAATAACGAAATAGCAGCCGAATAGATACAGTAAGCGGAAAATTTGGTGCGTTCCGCCATGGCTCCCGAAACAATGGTCGCCGAAGTTGCGCAAAAAACAGTCTGAAAGATGACAAACGCCCACAGCGGCACGCCAGCCGGCAGGATATGAGAATAATCCGCCTGAATCGTCGGGTCAAACCAACCGATGATGCTGTTGCCTGCGCCAAACATCAATCCAAATCCAATCAGCCAGAATACCGGCGTACCGATGCAGAAATCCATCAGGTTTTTCATCAGGATATTGCCGGTATTTTTGGCCCGGGTAAACCCTGCTTCACACATCGAAAAGCCCGCCTGCATGAAGAAGACCATTGCGGCACCAATCAGCACCCATATGGTGTTGACAGATGAATATAACATACGCAATCCCTCCAGATTATCCTTCCGTCCCGTACACCAAACGGTCGGAAGTTTTCTATAAAATCAAAAGGCGCAAACCGGTTCCCGCAGATCGCAGAAACGGTTCACGCCTTTGTGAACAGTATAAAATTTTACGCTCAGTCTTTTACATACCAGAGCATCTGGGTATAAGTCGGCAGCGGCCAGAAATCTTCGCCGCAGACCTGTTCTGCATGGTCAGCTGCCATCCGCAGTCTGTCCATGATCGGGATGACCACATCATGGAAGCCTCTCGCACTTCCAAGCGGATCAGGATCATTTTTGGCAGCTTTTCTCGCGATACGCAGATTGTTAATTGCTTCGCTGATAATGTCCGCACATTCCGCCAGTGTTTCCAGCTGATGTTCTTCAGCATTGCAGGAAATCTTGGCATTAACAGCCTTTTTGACCGCAATCGTAGAAGCCAGCTGATTTTCATAATCAATAATAGCCGGGACGATCTGCTGATTGGCCATCTCCAGCATGGTCAGTGCTTCAATGTTGAGGACTTTGGAATAGTTTTCCAGTCCAACCTCATAGCGTGCGTTCATCTCGGCCGGGCTCATAACGCCAAAATCATTCATCAGCCGCAGGTTCTTTTCATCCATCATGGTCGGCAGCGCGTCGACTGTCGACTTCAGGTTATGCAGTCCTCTCTTTTCCGCCTCAACCGGCCATTCATCCGAATAACCGTTGCCATTAAAGATGATTCGTTTATGTTCTTTGACTGTCTTCTTGACCAGGACCATTGCCTCGGCTTCAAAATTCTCGGCACTTTCCAGAATATCCGCAAATTCACGCAGTTCCTTTGCAACTGCGGTATTTAACACGGTATTGACATCCGACAGGTTCATATTCGAACCGGGAGCACGGAATTCAAATTTGTTGCCGGTAAAGGCAAACGGAGAAGTACGGTTACGGTCGGTGTTATCCTTGGAAAACTTGGGCAGTACCGCGACACCGAGGTCCATCTTCTGACGCTCGTGATCGTGGTATTCAGTATCATCGGCCAACGCATCAATTACCTCACCAAGCTCATCACCGACAAACATTGAGATAATTGCAGGAGGTGCTTCATTTGCACCCAGACGATGGTCATTGCCGGGAGAAGCAACCGATACACGGAGCAGATCCTGATATTCGTCAACCGCTTTGATGACAGCTGCCAGGAAAACCAGAAAACGCAGGTTTTCCATCGGTTTTTTGCCGGGGTCCAGCAGGTTTAAGCCGGGTGCGGACAGCGACCAGTTGTTGTGCTTGCCGGAACCATTCACGCCTGCAAAAGGTTTTTCATGCAGAAGGCAGACCAGGCCATGTCTTTCCGCAACCTTTTTCATCACTTCCATTGTCAGCAGGTTGCCATCAATCGCCGAGTTGGTAGTCGAAAAAATCGGAGCAAGTTCATGCTGAGCCGGTGCAACCTCATTATGTTTGGTCTTCGCAAGGATACCCAGCTTCCAGAGTTCCTCGTCCACTTCTTTCATATAATCAGAAACAGCGGGACGGATTACACCAAAATAATGCTCTTCCATCTCCTGCCCTTTCGCAGGCGGGCATCCAAACAGGGTGCGCCCAGTCAGAATCAGGTCCCGTCTGGCCTTATAGTCTTCTTTATCAACCAGGAAATATTCCTGCTCCGCGCCGACCGTGGAGGTAACACGCGGGACATTGATGCCAAACAGTTTCAAGATCCGGCAAGCCTGATTGGAAACTGCGTCCATTGAACGAAGAAGCGGCGTCTTTTTATCCAACGCTTCACCGGTATAGGAACAAAATGCAGTTGGAATACAAAGGGTATCATCCTTGATAAATGCATACGAGGTCGGGTCCCATGCAGTATAGCCCCTTGCCTCACATGTTGCCCGCAAACCACCGGAAGGAAAGGAGGAGGCATCTGGCTCGCCTTTGACCAGTTCTTTACCGGAAAACTCCATAATGACGCCGCCATCAGCAGTAGGACTGATAAAGCTGTCATGCTTTTCGCTGGTAATACCGGTCAAAGGCTGGAACCAATGGGTGTAATGGGTAGCACCCATTTCACATGCCCAGTCCTTCATCGCGTTGGCAACAATATTGGCAACCGACAGATCCAACGGCTCACCGTTATCAATCGTCTTTTTGAGTGCCTTATACGTTTCTTTGGGCAATCGCTGGCGCATTGTGGCATCATTGAAAACCTTGCTGCCGAACATTTCGGGAACAGTGCTCATATAAAGATCCTCCTTTATTTCAGCGCTGCGGAAACTTTTACCGCAGCCATATGGCATAAGACTTCAGAAAGCAACTTTTTGAAACTTCCCTGAATATGAGATAAGGCGCTGTAGGACTTTCCTGACCTACAGCGCCTTTGCTGTTTATGCGTTCATTATATGCCACCGATAAAAAAAAGTCAAGGCTTTTTTCCGAGTTTTGCAACATTTGTCCCTTTTTACTGCAAGTAGAAATTTTTGAGAAATGTTTTTTCATAATTTTGCCAATTCTGTCTCCATTCTCTTCTATAAATATACAACCAGACATAAAATAGATGGCACTGGAAAAATGAGCGCATCAAACCAGATGAAATACCAAAACAAAAATATGCAAATTGACGAAAATGAATTTTCAAGGCAAAAATATTGCATATTGCATTGACATCCGCTTTTAATCGGCGTATAATGCACTCAATGAACAAAGGCGTTCATCAAAAGGTCAAGTACCATAACGATCGGTACCTGACTTTCTGATGGACGCCTTTTTTCTTCTCATTTTACCTGCTGCGCCATAGCTGGTGTAACGTCTGGCTGAATTACGGCAAAGAGGCCGCAAATGTACCAGATAAAACAAAATGACAAAATTAAAAATCACTGACTGTGTATTTTACTTGATACAGTCGGAAAAAGGGAGGTTATCCAATGACAGTCGGTATTTTAAAGGAAGGCAATATCCGTATACCGTCCGGCTGTGCGATCAGCGGCATGTTTGCAAAAGACGGCAGACTGGTCAGCGGAGAATCCATCGTCCATTCAATGACCGTCATGCACGACCGCTCCAATGGTCTGGGCGGAGGCTTTGCCGGTTACGGTATCTATCCAGAATATAAAGACGCATATGCCTTCCATGTATTCTATGACAATAAACATTCCAAGGAAGAATGTGAAAAGTTTCTGGAAGAACACTTTGACATTATCAACCTTTCTAAAATACCGATCCGCAAAAACCCGCGGATTACCGACGAACCGCTGATCTGGCGGTATTTTATCAATCCGCTGCCCACCAAACTGGCCGATTTTCAGCTGGGAGAACGGGAATTTGTCGCCCGATGTGTCATCCGCATTAATACCCGAATTCAGGGTGCATATGTGTTTTCCAGCGGAAAAAACATGGGTGTATTCAAAGCAGTTGGATTCCCGGAGGATGTCGGGGATTTCTACCGGTTGGAAGAATATGAAGGATACTGCTGGACCGCACACGGACGGTATCCGACCAACACCCCCGGA
>DCTE01000206.1:14255-19730 GCA_002329405.1 Ruminococcaceae bacterium UBA1448
CGGAGAGATCTCTTCCTATGACGCCAACCGGCGTTATATCGAAATGTTCGGTTATTCCTGTACCCTCCAGACCGATACCGAAGTAATTACCTACATCATTGACTACCTCCACCGCCGTCAGGGCCTGACAATGGAAGAGGTCGCACAGGTGATCGCGGCACCTTTCTGGTCAACCATTGCGGCAAAACCGGATGAAGAAAAGGCAAAGGCCACCTACTTTCGGGATGTCTATGCAAGTTTGCTGATCACCGGTCCCTTTTCGATTTTGGTCGGCTTTGAGGGTGGCCTGATGGCACTCAATGACCGTCTGAAACTCCGGTCAATGGTCGCGGCAGAAAAAGGCGACATGTTCTATGTCGCCAGTGAAGAAAGTGCTATCCGGCTGATGGAACCTGACCCCGACCGGCTGTGGTCACCGCGCGGCGGCGAACCAGTTATCGTTACACTGAACCAATCCGCAGAAAGGAGCTGATCTGATGCCTGTTCAATTTTTGTACCCGGAATATGAGGTCATGCGCAGCCCGGATCTGTGCATCCTCTGCCGCGTATGTGAACGGGAATGTGCCAACGAGGTACACCGGTACGATGCCGGCCGCAAAAGAATGCTGGCAGATTCCGCCAAATGCGTCAACTGCCACCGTTGTGTCGCCCTCTGTCCGACAAGAGCCCTCAAGATCGTAAAAAGCGATCACACTTTCAAGGAAAACGCCAACTGGCCCCGTCAGTCGATTGAAGAAATCTATCGCCAGGCGGAAAGCGGCGGTGTGCTTCTTTCCTCGATGGGCACCCCGAAAGACTATCCCATCTACTGGGACAAAATCCTGATCAATGCTTCCCAAGTTACCAACCCATCAATCGACCCGCTCCGGGAACCGATGGAAACCCGTGTCTTCCTCGGCGCAAAACCAGACAGCATCCGCCGGGATCAAAACGGGAAGATTATTACTGATCTTCCGCCCCGCATTCCCCTTTCCACCCCAATCATGTTTTCGGCGATGAGTTACGGTTCGATCAGCTACAACGCACACGCGAGCCTGGCAAGGGCAGCAAAGGAACTGGGCATCTGCTACAACACTGGTGAAGGCGGCCTGCATGAAGATTTTTATGAGTACGGTCCCAACACGATTGTACAGGTTGCATCCGGCCGCTTCGGGGTGCATAAGGATTATCTTGAAACAGGTGCCGCAATTGAAATCAAGATGGGCCAGGGCGCAAAACCAGGTATCGGGGGACATTTGCCCGGTGCCAAAGTATTTGGAGACGTCTCCCGTACCCGTATGATTCCAGCCGGAACGGATGCAATTTCGCCAGCACCTCATCATGATATCTATTCGATTGAGGACCTTCGCCAGCTGGTCTTCTCACTTAAGGAAGCAACCGAATACAAAAAACCGGTTATCGTCAAAATTGCAGCTGTACACAATGTCGCCGCCATCGCCTCCGGCATTGCCCGCAGCGGCGCGGATATTATCGCAATTGACGGCTTTCGGGGTGGTACAGGTGCGGCACCCACCCGTATCCGTGCCAATGTCGGTATTCCAATCGAATTGGCTCTCGCTTCGGTTGATCAGCGGCTGCGGGACGAGGGGATTCGGGGCAATGTTTCCATTGTAGCGGGTGGCTCCATTCACTCCTCCGCTGATATCGTCAAGGCAATTGCACTGGGAGCGGATGCCGTCTATATCGGGACAGCGGCACTGCTGGCCCTCGGGTGCCACCTCTGCCGAAGCTGCCAGAGCGGCAGATGCAATTGGGGCATTGCAACCCAGATTCCTGAACTGGTCGGCCGTCTCGACCCGGAAATTGGCTATAAACGGCTGGTCAACCTTGTCCATGCCTGGACCCATGAGATAAAAGAGATGATGGGCGGCATGGGTATCAACTCTATCGAAGCACTCAAAGGCAACCGGCTGATGCTGCGGGGCATCGGACTGTCGGAAACTGAGCTGAAAATTCTTGGCATCCGTCATGCGGGTGAATAATTAAGTAAGTTAAAACCTCTCCGCAGGTTCAGAAATAAAATAGCGGGATTATTTCATTATTGGGATTGAATGGAAAAACGGAATCAAAATTATGTACGGAAAAATTGCTTCTGCGGTTAACAGAAAAAGAATACCGCAGGACACAGCTCACTCGAATAATAAACCTTGACAACCGGCTCAAAATAGCTTAACATGGTATTGTACCGGATTGTGTCCAAAACAGACAGATGGTTTCTGCCGGATGCGCAGAAACGACACAGCGCAGGTACTTGGAAACTGGGGACTGAATCGCGTTTTCCAGCGAAGTTTTGAGTCAGGAAAGGAACTTGATGATGTTAACTGCAATCACCGGCATCAACTGGGGCGACNNGACGAAGGCAAAGGCCGCATGGTCGATCTGCTTTCCGAAGAGTATGATATTGTCTGCCGTTACCAGGGCGGCAATAACGCGGGACATACCGTTAAAAATGTCCGCGGCAAATTCGTTTTGAACCTTCTTCCCTCTGGCATTCTCCGCCCGGATGTCACCTGTGTCATGGGCAACGGTATGGTCATTGACCTCGCCCACCTCGATCAGGAAATCCATTCGCTGCGGGAAAAGGGAATTGACATCAACCCTGATCACCTGAAAATCAGCAACCGGGCCACCATCTGCATGCCTTATCATGTACAGCAGGACAAACTGGAAGAACAGCGTCTTGGTGCCGCAAAATTTGGCTCTACCCTGCGCGGCATTGCTTATGTTTACGGCGACAAATATATGAAAAAGACCCTTCGGATGGGTGATCTGCTGCATCTGGAAGAAGTCCGCGAACGTTTCCGTACAATCGTGGAATGGAAGAGCCTGACCCTGACCAGCATTTACGGCTGTGAGCCGCTGAACTTTGATGAGCTGTTTGGCTGGCTGGAAAAATACGCGGCAATTTTCAAGGATTATATCTGCGACNNCTGCGCGACATCGACTACGGCATCTACCCGATGACAACTTCTTCCAACGTTATCGGCGCATTTGCACCGATCGGGGCCGGTCTGCCGGGCAAAAAGCTGGATAAATCCATCGGTATCATGAAAGCCTACTCCTCCTGCGTCGGCGAAGGCCCGTTTGCTGCTGAGCTGGCAATGACGGAAGAGGAAAAACATGACCTGCGTGAGGCAGGACATGAATATGGTGCCGCTACCGGCCGCCCGAGAAGAGTCGGCCCGATTGACATTGTTGCTTCCCGGTACGGTGTATCCTGCCAGGGTGCTGATGAGCTGGCACTGACTCTGCTGGACGTTCTGGATTATATGGACCGCATTCCGGTTGTCACCCACTACGATCTTGATGGCAAGGTTGTCGATTACTTCCCGATGGGTGAAGCACTCAACCGTGCAAAACCGGTTGTTGAGTATCTGCCCGGCTGGAAGTGCGATATTACTTCCGCACGCAAATGGGAAGACCTGCCCGAGGCGGCGCAGAACTATATCACCTACCTGGAAAAGGCTGTCGGCTGCAAGATCAAATACATCTCGGTCGGCGCAGAAAGAGAACAGATCGTCATCCGTTGATCATTTTCTCTGAGCATAGAGGAGCCCGGCTGTTTTGCCGGGCTTTCTTTAAAACATTTTTGAGCAAAAAGATAAAGAGCCACTCAAAAATATTACAAATTTATTTGCATTGAGGGATTATAAAGGAGCAGATTCAAATGATGATAAACGCCAAAGAACTTGAATACCAGCAATTGAACGAAATAATCCGACAGTCTTCTGAACAAAATATTGTCATTGAAAACTGTATGGGCCAACGATACATTGGAGCCGGGCTGTCGGGTAAGAACATCACAATCCACGGTACGCCTGGAAACGCGCTGGCCGCATATATGAACGGCTCAACAATCTGTGTTTTTGGCAACGCCCAGGACGCAACCGCAGATACAATGAACGACGGGGTCATCTGTATCCATGGCAGTGCCGGAGACGCTACCGGCTATGCGATGCGGGGCGGACATATTCTGGTCCGGGATGATACCGGCTATCGTGCTGGAATCCATATGAAAGAATATCAGGATAAAATACCCGTCCTGATGATCGGCAGAAAAGCTGGTTCATTTCTTGGTGAATACCAGGCGGGCGGAATCATCATTGTATTCAATCTGGACGGCAATGACCAGCCGCCTGTGGGATACTTCTGCGGAACAGGCATGCACGGCGGGAAAATCTTCCTGCGCTGTTCCGTACCGCCAGCTGATCTCCCTGCACAGGTCTGCTGGCACCATGCAACAACGGAAGACCTTGAATCAGTCCGGGAATATGTACAGGAATTTGCGGATGCTTTCGGGTATGATGTCCAACAGCTGCTGACGCAGCATTATATTGTTCTGACGCCCAACAGTGCCAACCCCTATCAGCAATTGTATACTTCTAACTGACATACCGCTTAAAACTGTACATCTTTTACCGAAAAAAGGGTAAAGTATCTGGAATGTTTTCTCTCTCCGATGCTTTACTCTTTTCAGTTTTTATTTTATAATGGATGTATGAATTCACCTCTGCATTTTTGTGCAGCAGACCAAATCATATGAAAGGATGTTATCATGAAAAACCAGAAGGTTATCGTCCTTGACTTTGGCGGTCAGTATAACCAGCTGATTGCCAGACGGGTGCGTGAATGCAACGTCTATTGTGAAGTCCTCCCCTATACCACTCCGATTGAAAAGCTGAAAGCTGAAAATCCGATTGGTATTATCTTTACCGGCGGTCCTGGAAGCGTTTATCTTGAAAATGCACCTCATTATGACCCTGCAATTTTTGAGATGGGCGTTCCGATCCTCGGTATCTGCTATGGCTGCCAGCTGATGGCACACACACTCGGCGGACAAGTCACCGAAGCACAGGATGACTCCGCACGCGAATACGGCAAAACTCTCACTTATTATGACACCAGCTGCAAGCTGTTTAAAGATTTGCCCGCAGAAGGCATCTCCTGGATGAGCCATGGGGATTATATGGCGAAAGTCCCGGAAGGCTTTAAACTGACTGCACATTCGGATGCCTGCCCCAACGTCGCTATTGCCGATGAAGCAAGAGGATTTTATGGCGTACAGTACCACCCGGAAGTTAACCACACTGAAAACGGTATCAAGATGATCCGCAACTTCCTGTATGAAGTCTGTGGTGCTACCGGCGACTGGACGATGGGCGACTATCTGAAAACCGCTATCGGTCAGATTCGCGAAAAGGTTGGCGATGGTAAGGTCCTGCTGGCACTGTCCGGTGGCGTAGATTCCTCGGTCGCCGCAGCACTGCTCGCAAGGGCTGTTGGACCTCAGCTGACCTGCATTTTTGTCGACCATGGCCTTCTGCGGAAAAACGAGGGCGATGAAGTCGCATCTATCTTCGGAAATATGGATATCAACTTTGTCCGCGTCAATGCTGAAGAACGTTTCTTGAACAAACTGGCAGGCGTCTCTGAACCAGAACGCAAACGGAAAATTATCGGCGAAGAATTTATCCG
>DCTE01000044.1 GCA_002329405.1 Ruminococcaceae bacterium UBA1448
TCGCTTCTTGCGATTTCAGCACCGCCCAGACGGCCGGAAACGGAAGTCTTGATACCCTTGGCACCCAGTCTCATTGCTCTGCCGATTGCCTGTTTCATAGCGCGGCGGAAAGAAATTCTTCTTTCCAGCTGAGAAGCGATGCTCTCAGCAACCAGCTGTGCAGACAGATCAGGCTGCTTAACTTCAACAATGTTGATGTGAACTGCCTTGCCAATCAACTTTTCCAGCTGACCGCGCAGTTCGTTGATCTTAGCGCCGCCCTGGCCGATAACCATACCAGGTTTTGCGCAGTGGATGTGAATTCTCACCATCTTGGCGTCGCGTTCGATCTCAATACGGGGGATACCGGCGTCCTTCAGGCCCTGCTTGAGGAAGTTACGGATCTTGTAGTCCTCTACCAGGGTGTCACCGAAAGCAGTGCCTTCAGCGAACCAGCGGGAATCCCAATCTTTAATAACTCCAACACGAAGTCCGTGCGGATTTACTTTCTGGCCCATAGTTTACCTCCTCTTAGAGCTTCATTCCTGTTCTTTCAGAACAAGGGTGATGTGCGAAGATCTCTTCAATACCTTAAAAGCACGGCCCTGTGCGCGGGGTCTGATTCTCTTCATGGTAGGACCGGGGCAGACAAAGCACTCAGCGACGTAAAGGTTGCTGGTGTCCATACCGAAGTTGTGATCAGCGTTTGCGATAGCCGATTTCAGAAGTTTCTGGAGAGGCTCACATGCAGCTTTGGGTGTATATTTCAGAATTGCCATAGCAGTTTCGGTGTCTTTATTTCTGATCAGGTTCAGAACGACGGAAACTTTTCTCGGAGAGATGCGTACATTTCTCAGGTAAGCTTTAGCTTCCATTCAAAATCCTCCTTTCGGCTATTATTTGCCGTTATTACTGGTCTTGGAACCGTTGTGGCCCTTAAAGGTTCTGGTGGGAGCAAACTCACCCAGCTTATGGCCTACCATATCTTCAGTCACGTACACCGGAACGTGCTTTCTGCCGTCGTGTACTGCGAAAGTATGTCCAACGAATTCAGGGAAAATAGTGGAGGAGCGGCTCCAGGTCTTGACAACCTTCTTCTCGCCGGCCTCGTTCATTGCAGCGACTTTCTTGTAGAGGGATTCCTCAACGTAAGGACCCTTTTTAATGCTTCTGCCCATGGATCATCTTCCTCCTTCCATTACTTCGCGTTTCTGCGTTTCACGATAAATTTATCGGAGCGCTGATGATGCTTGCGAGTCTTGTAACCCAGAGTGGGTTTGCCCCAGGGGGTAACAGGTCCGGGACGGCCGACAGGAGATTTGCCTTCGCCGCCGCCATGGGGATGGTCGTTGGGGTTCATAACGGAGCCGCGGACGGTAGGTCTCCAGCCCATGTGACGTTTACGGCCAGCTTTGCCGAGCGAAACGTTTTCATGGTCGATGTTGCTGACCTGGCCGATGCAGGCGATGCAGTTGATGTCGATGTTGCGCTGCTCGCCGGAGGGAAGTCTGACGAGGGCGTAAGCGCCTTCCTTAGCCATCAGCTGAGCCATGTTGCCAGCTGCGCGGACCAGCTGAGCACCCTTACCGTTGTACAGCTCGATGCCGTAGATAAAGGTACCAACCGGGATGTTTGCCAGAGGCAGAGCGTTGCCGGGCTTGATGTCGGCGTCTGCGCCATTGCGGATGATGTGGCCAACCTTCAGTCCATCGGGAGCGAGGATGTATCTCTTCTCGCCGTCTTCAAACTGAATCAGAGCGATGAATGCGCTGCGGTTGGGATCGTATTCGATGGTCTGAACGGTAGCGTTCATACCAACTTTATCACGTTTAAAGTCGATAACGCGGTATTTGGTTCTGTTTCCGCCGCCATGATGACGAACGGTGATGCGGCCATAGTTGTTACGGCCGGAGGTCTTTTTCATGGGCTCGAGAAGGCTCTTCTCAGGAGCTACCTTGGAAAGACCGGAATAATCGGTGACAGTCATTGTACGCGTGCCAGGGGTGACAGGCTTAAATGCTTTGATCGCCATTTTATTTCACTCTCCTTTTGGTTTAGCGAGGAACCCCTGCGGTTCCCCATACATCACCAGGGCCCTACTCACAGGCCCTTACCCTTTGTTACCGGGTATCTAACCGATTCCTTTCGGGGACTTATCAGATCATGCCCTCGAAGAACTCAATGGTCTTGGAGTTTTCGGTCAGGGTTACAATCGCCTTTTTCCAGTCGGGGCGATAACCTTCGTTGCGGCCCATTCTCTTGAAGCGGCCTCTGACGCTGACGGTGTTGACCTTAGCGACCTTGACGTCGAACAGTTCTTCAACTGCGTGAGCAATTTCGATCTTGTTTGCGTCGTTTGCAACTTTGAAGGTGTACTTTTTCTCAGCTACGCCATACATAGATTTCTCAGTGATGACGGGAGCGAGGATGATATCCTGTGCCTTTTTCATTACGCATATACCTCCTCGATCTTTGCTACTGCATCCTTGACGACGATGAACTTGTCACAGCCGAGGATGTCATAAACATTCAGGGTGCCGACCTGAGCGGTCTTAACGCCGGGAATGTTTGCCATGCTCTTGATTGCCTTCTGATCCATCTCGGGGAGGACAACCAGTGCCTTGCGGTCAGCACCCAGTGCCTTGAGCATAGCTGCCATGGTTTTGGTCTTGTATTCCGCTGCCTCGATCTTGTCAATGACGATCATATCGCCATCCAGGACCTTAGAGGAAAATGCGGATTTCATAGCCAGTCTCTTGACTTTCTTGTTCAGAGCCAGACGGTAGCTGCGGGGTTTCGGGCCGAGAGCAACGCCGCCGTGGGTCCACTGAGGAGCTCTGATGGAGCCCTGTCTTGCATGACCGGTACCTTTCTGTTTCCAGGGTTTACGTCCGCCGCCTGCAACCTCAGTGCGGGTGAGGGTGGACTGAGTGCCCTGACGCTGGTTTGCAAGGTAGGCAACAACTGCCTGGTGCATAACCACTGCATTGGGTTCAATGCCAAATACTGCCTCGGAAAGTTCCATGGTGGAGACTTCCTTGCCAGCCATATCAAATACGGAAATCGTAGGCATTATATTTCCTCCTTCCCTTAAGCCTTCTTGCTGTCGGTCAGGACAACCACGCCGCCTTTGGGGCCGGGGATTGCGCCTTTAACAGCAATCAGATTGTTCTCAACGTCAACTTTGACGATCTCGAGATTCTGTACGGTAACTCTCTCAGCACCCATGTGGCCAGCCATACCCTTGCCCTTGAAGATTCTGGACGGGTCGGAGATAGCGCCCATAGAGCCGGACTGTCTTGCAACAGGACCAGTACCGTGAGAAGCACGGAGCGATTTGTTACCATGACGCTTGATTGCGCCGGCGTAACCTTTACCTTTGCTGGTGCCGCAAGCGTCGATCACGTCGCCGCAAGCGAAGGTGTCCGCCTTGATAACGTCGCCGACGTTGTATCCGCTGCAATCGTCCATTCTGAATTCCTTCAGGACTTTCTTGGGCGCAACGTCAGCCTTTTCAAAGTGACCTTTGGCGGGCTTGGAGAGTTTCTGGGGTTTTACGTCGCCGAAACCAACCTGGATGGCGTCGTAACCGTCGTTCTCCACGGTCTTCTTCTGGATGACCATGCAGGGACCGGCTTCAACCACAGTTACCGGGATGACTTTGCCAGATTCGTCGAAGATCTGAGTCATGCCGATCTTTTTGCCGATGATTCCTTTTTTCATCTTTGTTTTCCTCCTGTCAGGTTATTGGTCAACGGGTTTCCCGCTGACATGACCCCCGTTGGTTCCCTTCACAGGGAACACGGTTTTGCGTACTCTTGGTTTTAAGCGATCAGCGAGTGATCTCAACCTCAACGCCGGCGGGGAGTTCGAGACCCTGAAGTGCTTCGACCGTCTTTGCAGAGGGACGGAGAACATCAATCAGTCTCTTGTGGGTGCGCTGCTCAAACTGTTCGCGGCTGTCTTTATATTTATGAACGGCACGAAGAATGGTAACGACTTCCTTGTGGGTAGGCAGCGGGATCGGGCCGGAAACACGGGCGCCGGTCTTCTTTGCAGCCTCTACGATTTTGGTCGCAGATGCGTCTACCAGGGTGTGGTCATAACCTTTCAGTTTGATACGAAGTTTTTCATTGACTGCCACTGTCATCGCCTCCTAAAATACTTGGTGGGGACAAGACATTGTATTGGACACGTTTCCGTGTGTTTCACGCCTTTGCAATAAAAAAACGGAAAACCGCTTGATGCGCTTTTCCGAGCCTCGTGAAACTACCACCGCATTTGCGCTGGCACTTACGGTCAGAATCTGGCCGCAGTTTGCCGGTGTTCCGGTCCGGATTATCAGCTGCACACAGGGGCAGCCTTTCATCCATCCTGTACTAACATGGTATTCAATCTTTGTCGCCCGGTTTAAAATCGGACATACTCGGCGGAAATTACCTGCTCACAGCAGCAACCTCCCGCTTCATCGCATATCTTTGTTGCAGTCACGCAAGTAGTATTATAACGGATGCAAGTCCCTTTTGCAAGGGGTTTGCAGAATTTATTTGTAAACTTTTTGTGAACGCAAAAGTTTTTCTGTTTTGGTGAATTTCAGTGAAATTCTTTGTTGAAAACGTAGAATTTATTCTGTTTCCTGCTCATCGGTTTCAATAATGATTTCTTCTGCCTCCTGCTGCATTTCCTTTAAACGCTCGATTGTATCGGTGATTTCATTGAACAGATGCAGATACGCCTTTTTATATGCTTTTTCTTCCATAATAAATTCCTTCCTTTTATTTCAAAATATTAAACCGAAATTGACATTTATCGAATGTCAATTTCGGTTATATTTTATCATATAATTTTTCTGTTGACAAGCACTAAATGTCACGGAGTGAAAATATATGTTTATCAATAAAACTAAAAACGGCCGCTGTAATCTTTGCGGCAAAAATATTGCTGCGATCAGGATGGCAATGGGGCTTTCCCAACGGCAGTTATCTGACCTGCTTCAACTGAACGGACTGGATATTGACAAAAATGCAATTCAGCGGATTGAAGCTGGCAAGCGGTTTGTCACCGATATTGAACTACGTTGCTTTTCACAAGCACTGGGTAAAACACTGGATGAACTGCTTACTGAAAAATAAAATAATTTTGTTTATTGTCATTTTAAATGAGGAGAAGTCCACATGAATTTTGCCGCAAGAATTCAGCAGCTTATGCACGAACATGGTGATGATACAGCTTATAAGCTGCATATAAACTCTGACATTCCGCAATCCACGATTTCTTCGATTATGAATGGTACTGTTCTAACTTTTACAACCCTTGAAATTTTTTGTGATTATTTCGGCATTACGATGGCACAGTTTTTTGCTGACCCTGAAAAAGATCATTTTTATCCATTAACGGAGCGTCAGCACCAACTGATTAAAAAATGGTGTGCACTTACCGTCGAACAGCAAGACGCTATTCTAAACCTGATCAATCATATGAAATGACGACACCAATTGCTTGTGGAGGGACAGGCGCAATGAGCATCTATCGAAGAATTCGGGATCTTCGGGAAGATCATGACTTAAATCAGCAGGACTTGGCATCTATTCTGAACATCACCCAGAGCACCTATTCCCGGTATGAATCTGGGCTGTATGATGTACCAACAGATATTCTGATCAAACTGGCAGATTTTTATAACACTTCCATTGACTATCTTCTGGAAAGGACGGACAATCCGCTCCCCTATCCTTCTTTACTCCAAAAGGAAAACACCAATGACCGATACTGAGATGATTCTCTGGATTCAAAACCGTGTTCGCTCTTTAATGGAAGAAAAAGGCGTCAAAAGTGAATACCGACTGTTCAAGGACTCCGGTCTCGCACAATCGACCGTTTCCTCCCTTTTGCATTCCCAAACTCTGCCTACCCTGTTTACACTGCAAACCCTCTGTGATTATTTTGGAATCACGCTGTCCCAGTTTTTCTTTGATGAAACAAAAGAGCAGCTCCGCCCGATTACCGAAACCCAATGGAAAATCTTTCGTCATCTTCTGCATCTTACCGACGGGCAGCAGCAGGCACTGCTTGCCCTGATTGACAGCTTCAACAATTCATAAAAAGTACAAATCCCTTTTACAGTTTACAGCTGTAAAAGGGATTTACACTTATATACAATTATTTGCCAAAGTATTCGGCAACCTCTTTAAGATGCTCAATGATCGGCAGATGCTGGGGACATACCCCTTCGCACTGGCCGCAGGCAATGCAGTCGCTTGCCTTTCCGAAAACATGCGTCAGACGGTCGTAGTACTCGCCCTGCGGCGTCCAGCCTTTTTCCTTGACTTCCTGTTTATCTGCATTGTACAGCGAGAAGTACTTGGGAATTGCAATATGCATCGGACATCCGTCGGTGCAGTAGGAACAACCGGTGCAGGGAATTGCAATGTTGGCGTTGATCAGCTCAACTGCCTGTTCGACCAGCTTGTGTTCTTCATCGGTCAGCGGTTTGAGATTCTGCATATAATCGGTGTTATCCAATACCTGTTCCATATTGCTCATGCCCGACAGAACCAGTTTGACACCAGGCAGGCTGGCTGCAAAACGGATGGCCCAGGACGGAACAGACATTTCCGGCGCCGCATCCTTGAACAGCTTTTCGACCGATTCAGGAACTTTTGCCAGTGTGCCGCCCTTGACCGGTTCCATAACGATAACCGGTTTGCCGTGTTTGACCGCGACTTCATAGCACTTACGGGACTGAACACCAGCGCTCTCCCAGTCAAGATAGTTGATCTGCAGCTGGACAAACTCAAACTCAGGGTGTTCGGTCAGCACCTGATCCAGCAGTTCGGCGTTATCATGATAAGAAAAGCCAATATGTTTAACCAGGCCCTGCTGCTTTTTCTCCATCAGCCAGTTGAAACAATCCAGCTCGGTATAAATCTTGTAATGATCGTATCCGATATCATGCAGCAGATAGTAGTCAAAATATTCGACGCCTGTTTTGGCTCTCTGTTCATTAAAAATACGGTCGCGATCCTCTTTGGTTTTGAGGAAACCGGCGTGCAGTTTGGTCGCGAGGGTAAAACTGTCACGGGGATGACGTTTGACCAGTGCTTCCTTTGCCGCATTTTCACTCTGGAAGCCGCAGTACATCCAGGCAGTGTCAAAATAGGTAAATCCTCTTTCCAAAAAGAGGTCGACCATTTTGCTTACCTGTTCAATATCAATTTTCGACGGATCATTGGGATCAACAGAAGGCAGACGCATCATACCAAACCCGAGTTTTTTCTCCATCTGTCATCATTCCTTTCATTCGTTAAGACGACCAGTTCAGCTACTTGTATTATAACATCCTGCCTGATCGAATGCAAATACCTGTTTCAAATCCAATTCCATACCTTTTGCCTATAATAAGGCATCAATTTTTACGGTACAACAATATTTCAAAAGAAGTTTCGGTTGTCAGTTCTGTTAGATCAGCCGCTCTCTGCTGCCCCTCAGCCGACGTTTTATAATAGTAGGGCGTCATCATGAACAAGCTCATGATCTCGCCGTCATGCAGTGTGATGGTATCATCCACCGGAACACTGCGCAGAAATTCCATTCCTTCAATCGGATAATCCTGTACCTCGTTCAGATAAGGGTGGTCATAAATTGCCTGTTTAAGCCCAAACAGATGACGCTCCCCCGGGATGACCATTGCGAACAGGCCGCCTTTTTTCAGCACCCGGCAGAACTCTTCCCGGCAAAACGGCGCAAACAACGTCATCACAGCATCACAGCTTTCATCAGCCACCGGCATATGAAAGATACTCGCAGCAGCAATCCTGACCGGCTCTTCAGGGCAAAACCGCTTTGCCGCCTTCTCTGCCGCAAATTTGGAGATATCCAGTCCAAGCAGCCGGGTCGAAAGCCCGTTTGAAGTCAGTGCGTCATATACCAGCCGGGTATAATATCCTTCTCCGCATCCGGCATCCAGCAGTACCAGAGCGTTCTTCCCGTCCAGCTCCCCGACCAGTTCCCGGCAGAGTGCATCCGCCATCGGCCGGTAAAAACCCTTTTCAAGAAACTCCCGCCTTGCATTGACCATCTGTCGGTTATCGCCGGGGAGCTTCGCATGCTTGCCATCCGGCAGCAGCAGATTGACATAACCACTACGGGCACGATCAAAACTATGTCCGGCCGGGCAGCAAAAGCTGCTGCCTACCTGCGTCAGGTTTCCCCCACAGACCGGACAGGCAAAAGAGACCATCTGTTCCATTCCCGTTTTTCCTCCACGCATGATCATTTGAGCTGTACAACATAGGCAAGCAGCCCATTCCCGGCAATATCAATAATCCCATAGCTGGGCTTCCCGTCACGTGGGCTGGACGGACTTCCCGGGTTCATAATATACAATCCGTCTTTGTAACGGCAATAAGATACATGAGTATGTCCAAACAGCGCAACATTACATCCAGCTTCCCTCGCTGCGTTCTCAAGGTATTCGGTTCCTGCTCCTACAAACATGGTATGCCCATGGCAAAAGAGTACCCGTGCACCTCCAAGCTCGGCGATATCAACCGGTTTGCTTTTTGAGCCGAAATCGCAATTTCCCCGTACACTGCGTATCGGCAGGTCAGGATACAGCGCACGTATTTTGCGGACATCCTCTTCAACATCACCCAAATGCAAAAACAGGTCAGTATCCTGCCGGTGCCGTTCCACAATCTTGCGCAATGTAAAAAAATCCTTATGGGTATCCGAAATCACCACAATTCGACGGGTATCCATCCAGGGCACTTCCTTTCATCCCCCTCCGGCAGATGCAACCAGATCGCCGGGCGGGCATATTATGCGTATATACAGAATAAGTATAAACCATCATGCCCTGTTCGTCAACAGCTCCGCCGCTGCCTGGATGGGGCGCTGCTAAACCGAAAGGAAGGATTCCCATGAGCTTTGAACTGCAAAAAGGAGAGCACAACGCCCTGTCCGACTCCGCACCGCTGGGAGAAATGGACAAAATGTTGATCAAAATGCTGGCGGCACGCGCAGGAGCCGATCCCCAAAAACTGGAAGCGGACTACCGCCGGGGTGATCTTTCTGCCCTGCTCTCTTCTCTGCCCAGCGACAGCCGGAATAAAGTCAGCGAGATTCTCTCTGACCCGGCAAAAGCAGCCGCTGCAAAAAAAGCCGCTGAAAAAGCCGTTCAGTCAGACGCTATCCGCCGCATGATGGACAGAAAACCGGGCCAGCGGTAATGCCAAAATAGAATCCGACAGCACCTGTATCTGAAGAAAGGAGGATAAACATGCCGGAAACAGAAGGGTTTGATCTGTCCAATCTCGCCTCTATCCTGCAAAACGAAGATACCCTGCGTTCCCTCCGCCAGATGGCCGGCGCAATGGGAATGGAAAACCAGCTGGAAGGGGCACTGCAAAATCTGTCCCAATCTCAGACATCCTCTTCAGATACAGGCGCGGCTGCTCCCACAGCATCTGCGCACCATCAGCAAAATCACCACAGGGAAAACCATTCCCAGGGAAACCATTCCCAGGGAAACTATTCCCAGGGAAACTATTCCCGGGAAGATCATTCCCGGATATCTGCTCCATCCGATGATTCCGCAGGACTTAATCTGAACAGCCTGCTATCCAACCCCGCACTGCTCCGCACCCTTTCCAGCGTCATGCAGGCGATGAACCAGCAGGGACCGGAATACATGTTTCTTAAAAGCCTGAAACCGCTCCTTCGCCCGGAAAAAGGCCCGCGCGTTGACCAGGCCTTGCAGATCATGCAGATGTTCAAGGCGTTGGAAACGGTCGAAGGCGGCGGACTATCCGGGCTGTCCGGCCTGTTTGGACAACTGGGGCTGTCGGGGCACTCCTAAACAGTCCGAGCAGTATAAAACAGAGGGCACCGACAAAACCTGCGCAAACGAAAGGATGAAGATAGATGGCCTATCGCGAATACAGCCCGGAAGAACTCCGGCAGATGCAGCTGGAAGCAGCCCAGCGGGTGCGGGAAATGCAGCGGCAGGCACGGGAACGTCTCGAAGGTTCCCGCCGCCCGTCTGTCAGCCAACAGCCTGAGACTGTCCCAACCGTCAGCCGGCCAGTTGAAGTCCCCATAACAGAATCCCCACGGCAGCAGACCCATTACACCATCAAAGATACGCCGTCCGGGCTATTGGGACTGTCCGGTCTGATGGGGATGGATGGGGACAGGCTGACCATTCTGCTGCTGATGCTGCTGCTGTCCTCACAGGGGCAGTGCTCACCGGGATTGATGGCAGCACTGTTCTGGCTGATGGCCGACTGAAAAATCCAAAAGATTAGCAGAAAATTCATCGAAAACTGCGTTTCGCCAATTGAAGCGAACATCGAAATGTGTTATAATAACAATACAGATTTAGCCCCACACTGGATCTGACTTTTGTTAATAATGGAGGAATATCCACATGGCAAACAGAATGATCTTAAACGAAACTTCCTATTTCGGCGCGGGCTCCATCTCGGCAGTTGTCGATGAAGCAAAGGCAAGAGCATTTAAAAAGATTCTGGTCGTCACCGACCCGTCTCTGGTCAAATTTGGTGTATCCACCAAAGTGACCGCTCTGCTGGACGAAGCCGGGATCCCTTACGACATGTATACCGACATCAAGGCAAACCCCACTATTGCCAATATCCAGAACGGTGTTGCAAAATTCAAAGAAGCCGGTGCTGACGCGATTGTGGCGATCGGCGGCGGTTCTTCGATGGATACTGCGAAAGGCATCGCCATCATCATTGCCAACCCTGAATATGCCGATGTTGTATCGCTGGAAGGCGCCGTTGCAACCAAAAACAAATGCGTACCGATTATCGCTGTTCCCACAACAGCCGGTACCGCTGCTGAAGTTACCATCAACTATGTTGTCACCGACGTCGAGAAAAAACGTAAATTTGTCTGCGTAGACCCCCATGACATCCCTGTTGTTGCAATCATCGACGCCGATATGATGAGCTCGATGCCCAAGGGCCTGACCGCTTCCACCGGTATGGACGCGCTGACCCACGCAATCGAAGGCTATATCACCAAAGGCGCATGGGAAATGACCGATATGATGCACCTGAAAGCGATTGAGATTATCTCCAAATCGCTGCGCGGTGCCTGCGAGGGCACCCCCGAAGGCCGCGAAGGTATGGCACTCGGTCAGTACATCGCCGGCATGGGCTTTTCCAACGTCGGCCTGGGCATTGTCCACTCAATGGCACACGCACTGGGTGCTGTTTATGACACCCCCCACGGTGTTGCAAACGCAATCCTGCTGCCGACCGTCATGAAATACAATGCACCCGCGACCGGCGAAAAATACCGTGAAATCGCCCGTGCAATGGGGGTTGAAGGTGTCGACCAGATGACCCAGGACGAATACCGCGCTGCTGCCTGCGACGCTGTTGCACAGCTGTCCAAGGATGTAGGTATCCCGCAGGACTTGAAGGGCATTGTCAAAGAAGAAGATATCGACTTTTTGGCTCAGTCGGCAATGGACGACGCCTGCCGTCCCGGCAACCCGCTCGATCCTACAAAAGAGGATATTATTGCACTGTATAAATCGCTGCTGTAAGGCACAGATATTTTCAGTAAAAGCCGTCGGTCTTCTGACCGGCGGTTTTTTTATCCATGAGAAAAGGCACAGGGCGATTACTCCCTGTGCCTTTATAATGCGTAATCAGGTAAACGATTGAGCACCGTCCGCTGTCGTAGGTACACCTTCGGTCGTACCCGGTTCAGAAGAATAACTGCTGGTATCGCTGTTGCCGGTATCTTCACCCAGCACAACTTCTACTGAATAGCTGGCCTGACTGCCTGCGGAACCGCGGATAAAGGTAATCCGAAGGGTATCGCCTGGTTTCTTGCCATCCAGAATATTCTTGATTGCCTCTTTGGAAGTAACCGACTGACCATCCATTTCGGTGATGATATCGCCTGCACGCAGCCCTTTGGCATAAACATCCATCGTCACATCCACGCTGTAAACCAGCAAGCCCGGTGTATACCCGGACATCGCGCCAACCACTTCACTGATCGGGTAGTAAGTGATGCCCAGCTTGACCCGTCCGGTGACATACCCATACTGGATCAGATCCTCTACAATCGGCAGCGCATTATTAATCGGGATTGCAAAACCGATGCCGTCATAGGACGAGGAAGACAGCCGGCTGGAATTGATTCCAATAACCTGGCCATATTCATTGATCAGCGGTCCGCCGGAGTTGCCGGGATTGATCGCAGCATCCGTCTGAATAACTTCCATACTGATCGACTCGCCAGTCTCCAATGTAACGGAGATGGTACGGTCGAGACCGGAAACAATCCCCTGGGTTGTAGAACCCGCCAGATTCAGCCCGGCAGGATTTCCGATCGCAACAACCGGTTCACCTACCTTCAACTGGTCAGAATCACCCAGCTCAGCTCCGGTTAGATTTTCCGCGTCGATCTTAATTACCGCAAGGTCGGTCGAAATATCGCTGCCAATCAGCTGAGCGGCGTATTCCTCATTGTTATCCAGCACAACCACCAGATTGGCAGCCCCGCTGATGACATGGGCATTGGTCAGGATATATCCGTCGCTGGACAGGATGATCCCGCTGCCGGAAGAATCAGCTGTCAGCGCATTTTCAGCGGTATAATTCAGAATACCAACCACTGACGGACGGACCTTTTCATGCACCTGGGTGGTGGTCAGTTTGCCATCGCTGCTGATATAGGTATCCTCCTCGGCATGAGAGGTGATGTTCAGTTCCGGGATCTCGATCTCATCTTCATCAGGCCGCTGCATGGAAGAGCTTTCCAGTATCTGGGACGAAGTTTCGGTGGTCACAGAGATCTCTGACTCCAGCGGAGAACTCCTCAATGAAACAATAATGCCAAGCAACACCGCTGTCGTAACCACAAAAAGCACGATGACGATAATGGCAAAGACCTTGATACCATTTTTGCTACGAGCACTGCTGCCATTGGGGTTATACGAAATACGGTTATAATCCTCATAACTGTAACGGTATTCCCCATTTTCATTCATCCCATATTCGGGAGGCCGGTTTTGCTGATTGTCATTGCTGTAATTGAACGGATCGCCTTCCTGCCTGCCAAAACTACGGGAATTGCCCTGCGCGTCATAAGAACCGGTAAATCCGGCTGATGTGTCAGAATTCTGCGATGATTGTTTATTCCAGTCCTCCACCCGACCACTGTGATAGGTACAGCCATTTTCATCCACCTGACGGTGAGAGTCCTCATGATCATCATGAGGCGTCCAACCCTCATGTTCTGCCATATAATCACATCCCTCCTGATTGAGCAGTCTATGGATTTATGTTTGATTTTATTATACCATCTAAAGATGAACTTTTCTGCACAGTCATCTGAATATTGTACCCAAATCCAAAAAACTGACCGTCGCTCATGATTCTCTGCTTTCCTGCTGCTTCCCTTCCGAAGCGGACAACGCTTCTTCATCAATGTCCGCCATATCCACCGGAACAAGCCCGGAAGAATTAACACCGCCGGTATACTCTTTTTCCCGGCCGGTGACAATCGCGGAAGCACGGGTCTTGGCAGACGGAACCGAAAAGACGAACTCGGTATATTCTCCCTGCACACTGCGGACGATAATGTCTCCGCCATGCAGGGTCACAATGGATTTGACCAGGTACAACCCCAATCCGACACCATTTTTATCCATACCGCGGCTGCGATCGGTCTTATAGAACCGGTCGAATACCCGCGGAATCTCCTCTTTGGAGAGCCCTTCACCCGAATTTCGGATACCGACATAGGTCATCCCGCCTTCGGTATAAAAGTTAAACAACAGATAGCCGTGGTCACTGACAAACTTGACTGCATTTTCAATCAGATTGTACACCACCTGGTGAATCAGATCAGCATCGGCGTCTACCATAACTTTTCCAACGTCCAGTCCCCGGATGTCCAATCCCTTCTGATCAATCGACTGTTCAAAGGTAAACAGCGTCTGGCAGATGGTATCAACGATATTCAGCTGCTGGCAATTCAGTTTCAGTTCTCCCGCCTCAATCCGCGACAGGTTCAGCATACTTCTGACCAGCCTGGACAGCCGCTGTACCTCTTCTGATACAATCCGCAGGTATTTCTTTTCCTCACTTTTGGGAATCGTGCCATCCAGAATCCCGTCGATAAATCCACCAATTGAGGTCATCGGCGTTTTCAGCTCGTGGGAAACATTGGCGACAAAACTCCGCCGCATCGACTCCAGCTGTGAAAGCGACTGTGCCATATTGTTGAGTGCCATGGCCAGCTGTCCGATTTCGTCATCCGAAGTCACTTCGATCCGGGAAGTAAAATCCCCCTGTCCAAACTTCTTTGCAGCGACCGACATTTCCCGCAGGGGACGCACCATTTTGATCGTCGAATAGTAGGTGACGACCACCGACAGCAGCAGGACCGCTACCGAAGAAAGCGCAAAAATTTTGATCATCTCAATCAGAAAGCTGGACAGTTCCCGGCTTGGCTCGGAAATAAAAACATACCCAATTGTTGAACCGCCCATGTCAATGTTCATACCATAGGTATAATAGGATTCGCTGTACAATCCCTCCAGCCGGCCAGCCTCAAAATAACTGCCATCCTGCTCAATTTTACTAATGATCTTGGACGAAACCGTATGTACCGGTTTGGTCAGTTCCCCTTCTTCGCACCAAATCTGGATAACCCCCGAGGCATTGGTAAAAAAGACGGTACTGTCGTTGATAATCGAAATCGTCTGGAATCCGGCGGTCAGGCTGGAGGAATTGATGGTGACCCGGTTGGACTCGTCATCATATTCCGAACTGGTCAGCAGCAGAGAACTGGCAATTGTAAGCTGCTGCTGCATTGTTTCCCGCTTGTCCTCTTTAAAATAGTTGGACGCAAACAGCATAAACAGACTGCCCAGCACCAGAATCGAGGAAAATACAACCGCCGTACAGCTTCGGAAATACTTATAAAATATACTCTTCTGCAAAAAAAGACCCCCATACCACAAAAAGGGAAGACCGCCGCCGCAGGGCAGCAGCCTTCCCCATCCTGTTCAGTCTCTCGGAGACCGGCTCCCGGAGTCAGCTCCTTCGCGCCTGCATCCGCCTTACAGCAGATCGGTCACTTCAAATTTATAGCCGACACCCCACACGGTTTTGAGCGTCCAGCGGTCGGACACGCCCTCGAGCTTTTCGCGAAGCCGCTTGATGTGGACG
>DCTE01000214.1 GCA_002329405.1 Ruminococcaceae bacterium UBA1448
GCCGGCGCGGATGGTCAGATCTCCCAGCGCATTTTTAAAGGACAGTTTGCGTGTTTTTCGGTTGTAATATCCAAGCAGTGCATCTGCTTTAGCTGCAGCACCTTCATCAGATGAAAGGGATTCATGATATTGCAAAACACCCCACTGCCCGATATTTCTACTGTCCTGTGCAATATAAACGTCGCGGGTACCAGTCTCCTCATTCTCATACGTCAGTTTGACCTTGTTATAGGTATCCGTATCGATCGAAGATTCATAGCTGTAATCCTCGGCGGTTTCAGCATCCAGCAGCAGATTACTTTTCAGTGAACCGATCTTTTTCAGGGTCAGTTTCCCAAAATCATCATACAGAACATATAACTGACCGGTTGCCTGCATCGTTTCGTCCAGTGCATCCAGGATTGCATCAAACAAAGTGACGCTTTCCTCACCATAGGCCGCAATCGTATACCCGGTATCGTCAAGATCACCGCATTGCAGCTCAAAGTCTGCCGCCAGCATCTGGATCAGTTGGGACGCGGTTTTATTCTCAAAATTCACTGCATCTTCATTTTTCAGGTACCGCAGCTGGTCATAAGCGGTCACATCGATTGTTCCATCCTTACTGAGCTTTTTCGTAAAGACAAAGCCATAAAAGAGATGCACACCGTCCACTGTCAGTGCAACCGGGTCGCCTTCTGTCAGGGATAACGTTTCATCCTGCACGACGGTAAAGATCAGCTGACCGGCAGTTCCCCTGCGCTGCAATGTCCACTTAATGTCTCCGACAACAGCCGGCATCTGCAGCTGTGTGCTGCCGGTTATCAGCTGAATATCCACAGTTTTCTTCTCCCTTCTTTATTCCGGCATGGTCAGTTGCTGTCCCGGATAGATCAGATTCGGATTTTCGATTTTGTCGGTGTTGAGTTCATAGATCTCTTTCCAGCGTGTCCCATCTCCAAGCAGTTTTTTCGCGATATTCCAAAGACAGTCACCGGATTTCACCGTATAGTTTGATGCATCCGGGCTTCCGTCTCCCTCTTCCCGCTGCTGCTCGGCAGATGCTGTATTGCTTTCCGGATCAACCGTCACAGTTTTGGTCCCATACGGTCGATACTGTTTCAGTTTTACCGTGACCTTTACGTCAAAGCCCAGGCTTTTTGCATCTTCATCGATCTGGTATTCCTCAAGCGATACATTCAGGTTAGTGTCAAAAAGTGTACTGCCTCCCGGCAGCATCCGGGTTACCACAAAACGAAACGGCTTTTTCCCGGTTTTGAGTTTTTCCAGCTTATCCAGATACCACTCAGGCGAATGCGAGACCCCTGCAAACGGGTACTGCACCGAAGGAAGCAGCGCTTCAAATTCAATATCGGTCAGTCCTGGTGTTGTCAGGACATTGATTTCACCGCCGCTGATTAGCGTCAGGGTTTCATTTGCATTTTTGATTTTCAGTTGAAGCGCGCCCGGAGTAACTGGAAGTTCCCAGCCATCCAGCATAAACGTATAGGACAATCGTACACCTCCTTAGCTGATATGGTCTCCATCTGCAGAAATGTTGACCTCTTCGATAATCCGCTCGGTCATTCCGGTCATGATTCCGTCTAGGTCAAGGTCACTGCCGATATGGTTTTCGTTATTCTGGTGGATGACGATCTCCGCTGTCGTATAGCGGTTGATTGATTCCCGTTCTGCAATGTCCTTCATATAGGCAAGATCTTCCTGTGCAATATCCAGAGCGTTTGCAGCTTTGGCAGTATTGGCAGCGGTATCAGCTGTATTGCCCGCCGTGTCTGCCAGTGCACCGCTGTAATCGAAGCCGCCTGCCCCTCCGGCACCGGAAAAAGCTCCCATAAAGTCCATTGATCCCGCGTCAAAAATACCAGATACCTTGTCCATTACGCCATCGCCCCAGCTGGAACCAGCGTTAAATGCATCTGACGCCCAGCCCGATGAAAAGGTATCAAACGTATCCAAACCTGCGCTGAAGGCGTCACCGACATTAACGTAACTCTTCTTTCCTGCTTCAGCTTCGGCTGCTTTATTGGCATACGCCTGTGCCTGACCAGTAATGCCTGAATAATCAAATTCTACAAAGGGAAGCTGGTTCAGTGCTTCACAAATACCAGCCACCACCGTCAGGGCCGTTGACAGAAGGTTATAAAACCAGCTTTGTACCCCTGCAATCGTATTGTGGAATGCAATCCCGATATTTTCTGCACATGCACACATTGCATTCCAGATTCCCAGCGCAATGTTTGCTACTGTCAGACCGAGATTGACGAAGAATTGAATCACCACATTGATACCGCCGGTTATGACGCCAAAACCACTGGATGCAACTCCGGTCATGGTTGCAAACTGCTGGGCAGCTGCGTACAGCAGACCGATCAGCATTCCGATACCGATGACAATCAGCATCACAGGGTTGGCTGCCATGATGGCATTGACTACTGCCTGGGCGGCAGACACTGCAATCAGTGCAGTCACAATCCCCATCAGCATTGGTCCGATGTAATCCCAGTTGCTGATAATAAACGATGCTCCGGCAGTCAATAGTGAAATCACCATCGACGCAATATTGGCAACACCTGCCAGTGCGTCCAGAATACCATACAGCATCGTTTGAAAATCCGCACTGTTTGCAATCGNNAATCGCGTTGATCTGATCCAGAACTGGTGAAAAAATGGACAACACCGAGTTTTTAAAGATATTGGCAGCCTGCGCCCAGGTCATCGGCATACTTTCAAATTTGGCATTTACTTCATCCGCTGCTGCAAACAGGGCATTTTTTACGACTTCCGACGTAATCAATCCCTGTTCGGCGTACTGCTTGATCGAACCTTCTGCAATGCCCATATAGCTTTCAATGGCTCTGGCAATACCGGGTGCGTTCTCCAGAATAGAGTTCAATTCCTCACCACGCAGCGCACCGGCCGCCATCGCCTGAGTGAGCTGCAACATAGCTGCAGACTGTCCCTGCGCACTTGCTCCGCCGATAACAAACTGCTTATTGACCTGTTCCATAAAGGCGATCAGTTCATCGTTACCCGAAAAAGCGGCACCGGCATTGGCACCCATAGTCGCAATGGCAGAAGCTGTATCCAGATAATAAGATCTCGACCGCTGGGCAGATGCCATGATCTGACTCTCCAGTTCGGCAACACTGCCGCCGTCATCAACCAGGAAGTTTAACCGTGCCTTGGTGCCAGTAAGCTGATCGGATAGTCCAACCAGCTTGCTGACTGCCTGCATCCCGCCATAGGCAATAGCCAGATTTTTGACCTTTTGCAGCAGCCCGTTTGCTGCGGAAGTTCCGTTTCGGAAAGACTGGTTCAGCTGTTTCTGGCGTTCATTGGCGGATGCGATACTGCTTTCGATCGTGTCCAGCTGGCCGGACAGTTTGGTCAGTTCGGCGCGTGCACTCATCATCTCGCCGACGTCGACTGCGCTGTTTGATGCGGCCCCCATCCTCTCAAATCCGCTGATGACGGTATCCATAACCTTCACCATACTGCGCATCGGACCAGTCACGCCGTCATAAAGAGATATCGCTGTTTTGATAGTTGCCATTCCCGGTCACCTCTTCTTTCGGCGTGCCTGTGCTTTCAGCTTACGCTGTTCTTCGATTTCCTTTTTGGTTCTGTGCTCAATAGACGCGATAATAAATGCCCGTTCTTTACGCGGCAGCGCGTAAAACTGCGAAGGCAGCAGGTGCAGTTTGTGAAGGCAAAAGTAAGCAATGACCGCTTCACTCTCGCCTTCCTCAATTAGTTTTTTGCTTNNTCGGCGTATTCACCGGCCGTCAGCATCTCTTTGAGCAGATTTTCAGCACCCTTGACCTTGTAATTATCCTGCAGTTCTGCGCTTGTCAGAGGCGGAAACACTGTGGCTGCAACCGCCAGTTTGCCGAGATAGGTATTCATATCCGTTTCATTTGTAAACTGGTTTTTACGGCCAGGTACAGGAACCCGGCGGATACTGGCCCTGCGGATTGCTTCATCCTCCGCACTGGTCAGGCAGCGGATCTCCCACTCTGCCGGTTTTCCGGTTTCCGGGTCGATCATACGCTCGGATGCAACATATTTTACATTCACAGGTTTGACCGCATTTTCGGCCAAAAATGCACTCAGATTCGGTGCCATGATTTTCTCATCCTTTCAATTCAATTTATATTTTTCCTGAAGGTGTATTGGAGATAGCTTTTCAGCATAACTGCCCGGCGCGTTCGCTCAGGCTGTTTCTTTCACAACCGAGCGGATTGCGAAGCAGGAGCGACCACCGCGAACAAGGGAGCGCAGGCTCTGCGCTTAGAGCA
>DCTE01000227.1 GCA_002329405.1 Ruminococcaceae bacterium UBA1448
GCCGTGCAGCCGCATGACCGGGCAGAATGCGCCCCATTCAAACCAGCGGACCAGCAGCTGACGGAAAGCGGGGTCTTTGGGGTCGCCGTCGGAGAATCCGCCGATATCGGTAGTCCACCAGGGAATGCCGCTCAGCCCCATATGCAGCCCGGCACAGATCTGTTTTCGGAAGTCTTCGTAGCAGGAATGGATATCCCCCGACCAGACCAGCGCACCATACCGCTGGCTGCCTGCCCAGGCGCAGCGCACCAGGTTCACCGGGTTTTCCTGCCCGGCTTCCACCATGCCTTCATAGAAGGTGNNTTCCCGGCCTGTTCCTTTCATACCGTCATAGAACGTCCGGGAGAACATCTGGGGATAGATGTTGCCGATCTGGGCGTTGGGCCCGAGGTAGTAGCGGTAGTTGTCAAAGGTGTAGCCGTGATATTCCGGTTCCGCTTCGTCCAGCCAGAAGAGTTCGACCCCCTGATCAAAGTAATTGCGTTTGCATTTTTCCCAGACGTATTTCCGCGCGCCGGGGTTGGTCGCGTCAAAGAAGACGCTGTCCCCACCGAATTGCATGCAGACATTGACCCCCATTTCCGGTTTGACCAGATATCCTTTCCGGNNATAATTCTGGTCAATCTGCGGCCAGACCGATACCATCAGTTTGATGCCCATCTCGTCCAGTTCCCGGATCATGCCGGCGGGGTCGGGAAAAAATTCCTCTTCAAACCGGAAGTCTCCCATCTTCGGCCAATGGAAGAAGTCGCAGACGATGACATCGAGGGGGATGTTTCGTTTCTTGTACTCCCTTGCGACATTGAGCAGCTGTTCCTGGTTCCAGTACCGCAGCTTGCACTGCCAGAACCCGAGGCCATATTCCGGCATCATTGGGGCTTTGCCGGTCGCATTCGCATAGCTTTGCTCGATTTCTGCCGGTGTGTCGCCCGCTGTAATCCAGTAATCCATCTGGCGGGTGCTCTCTGCGTACCACTCGGTTGTGTTCATTCCGAAGCTGACCCGTCCGATCGCCGGGTTGTGCCACAGAAAACCATAGCCAAGGCTGGAGAGGACAAACGGGACGCTGGCCTGTGAATTGCGGTGTGCCAGTTCGAGATTGCAGCCTTTGAGGTTGAGGATTTCCTGCTGGTACTGGCCCATACCGTACAGCTTTTCATTGGGATTGGACTCGAAAGTTACGGTCAGCCGGAAATCCCCGCCGATGATCGGTTTGAACTTGCGGGCGGACAGGGACAAAGCACCGCCGTGGTCGATTTCCCGCAGCAGCAGTTCGCCCTTCTGGTTGTAAAAGCTCATCTGGCAGCCGTGCGACCAGTCGTTTTCTTCCATCACCAGCTTGATCTTTCCATTGGTCAGGCTAGCGGTCAGTCCGTCGATCTGGATGTCGGCGGGCTGGCTATCTGGCGTGAGCAGCGCGAAATCGGTTTCTTCAATTTCGCGCATCATCGCCGAACGGATGCGAAGGCTGTTTTTTCCCCATGGTTCGGCCATCAGGCACTCGCCATTGTAACGCCAGATTAGTTTGTTTCCCTGCTGATAAAAGCAATCCATCTGTATCTCTCCTTGTCTGTAGAATCTGAAATATTGTGTGGTTTACTGTTTTTGAAGCCCCTGCAACTGCCACGATTATAGCACAAATATCTGGGATTCACAACACAAATATACAAAAATATTTCAAGATTTATCATAGGTACAGTCGTTTTGCCCTATAAATGCGGTGGGCAGCATTCGGAAAAATCAGCGAAAAAATTACGGTCAAACCGGTTGACATCACCTAACAGATATGCTATCCTTATCGTGAGATTTGAAACCGGTTTCTGTTAAGAAACTCGTGTGCAGCTGCAAGTGTGCGGCAGTCAGATGTCTGTCCGAACACCTCCTTCCATTTTTCCATCGGAAACGGATTTTTTTCAGGAAACAGTGCACGTGCACGGAACCGGTTTTCGGGATAAGAAGACATTTTTTACTCCGCATTTGATCAGAAAGGGTGTGCTGCTATGTCAAATTTATTTACTGCAAATATGCCGTCCCTGCTCGGTTACCAATGTCCTGACTGGTTCAGGGATGCAAAGTTCGGAATCTGGTCCCACTGGGGCCCCCAGTCGGTGCCGATGTACGGCGACTGGTACGCGCGGAATATGTATGTACAGGGTTCAGAACAGTACCTGTACCATCTGCGCCACTATGGGCATCCGTCGGAGTTTGGCTATAAAGATCTGTGCGCATTGTGGAAGGCGGAAAAGTTTGACCCGGACGGATTGATGGATTTGTATGTCAAAGCGGGTGCCCGCTATTTTGTCGGGCAGGCGACCCACCACGACCACTTTTTCAACTTCCCATCCCGTCTCAACCGGTTCAATTCAGTGGAAGTCGGCCCTCATCAGGATATCTGCGGTCGTTGGAAACAGGCGGCCGATAAATACGGACTGCCTTTTGGTCTGTCGGNNGCGATGAATGGGGCCCGTATGCCGGCGTACCGTACGACGGCAATGATCCTGCTTACCGGGACTTCTATTACGATAATCAGGAGCATTTCATCGACAACAAAGGGACGATGAATTTTGACCTCTGGTACACCAAAAACCAGAAGTTCCGCCAGTACTGGCTGTCGGTGATGAAGGAACTGATCGACCTTTATCAGCCGGATCTGCTCTATTCGGACGGCGGGCTTCCCTTTGCACAGATNNGTGACGAGTATCAGCTGGGAATGGAGGCCGTCGCTTATCTCTACAATACATCAATCGGAAAATATGGAGAAAACCGTGCGGTCTATACCCAGAAGGACAGCCGGCCGGAGATTTATCGTGTCGGTGTGCTGGATATCGAAAAGAGCCAGTCGCCCGATATTCTCCCGCAGCCGTGGCAGACCGACACCTGTATCGGCAACTGGTTTTACGATGTCCGTCAGGCGTTTAAGCAGCCATCCCATATCATTGAAATGCTGGTGGATATCATCTCCAAAAACGGCAATATGCTGCTCAACGTCCTCCAGCGGCCGGACGGTTCGATCGACGATGAAACAGTCTGGATTTTGCAAGAACTTGCCCGCTGGATGGCGGTCTGCGGCGAAGGGGTATATGAGACACGTCCCTGGAGGGTTTCCAGCGAAGGCGAGACCCGTACAATTATTCGCGGATTTACCGAAGAGCAGGCACCCTGGACATCCGCCGACTACCGGTTTACCCGCAAAGGGAACACGGTCTATGCTTTCATGATGCGCGCGCCGGAAAACCGTGTTGCCGTTGTCAAAAGTTTTCTGCCGCAGGAGACAGTCAAATCGGTCCGGCTGCTGGGAGAAGGGGCGGTTCCGTTTCATCAGAGCTTTGGCGTGCTGACGGTGCAGCTGCCGGAAAAGATGCCGGCGGACGGGGTCAACTGCCTGGCGGTCGAACTGTAAGCACATATTATTCCGATATTCTGGGAGGATATTTTCATGTCAGTTTTGAAGATCAATGAACATCAGACATGCAGCCATATTGCGCCGGAAATTTACGGCCATTTCTCTGAGCATCTGGGCCGCTGCATCTACGAAGGGCTGTTTGTCAAACCCGATTCCGGTATCCCCAATGTCAATGGGATGCGCTGCGACGCAGTCGAGGCCCTCAGGGAACTGAAGGTTCCGGTACTCCGCTGGCCGGGCGGATGCTTTG
>DCTE01000208.1:0-3517 GCA_002329405.1 Ruminococcaceae bacterium UBA1448
TGCCCGGTCATGCGGCTGCACGGCGACCGCAAGCCGTCTTCAATTCCACACCGCCAGGACGGCTCCCCCGCTCTGTTTACCGGCGGCGACAACGAGGTCTGGAGCTTTGGAGACGAAGCATATGAGATTCTGGTCAAATATATCCGGCTCAGAGAAAAGATGCGTCCCTATGTCCGCTCGCTGATGCAGCAGGCACACGAAAACGGCACACCGGTCATGCGGACGATGTTTTACGAGTTCCCGGACGATGCCGCCTGCTGGGAATTGAAAGACCAGTACATGTTTGGCAGCGACCTGCTGGTCGCGCCGGTCGTCTATAAAGACGCGGAAGAACGGGCGGTCTATCTGCCCGCGGGCGAAAGCTGGACCGAACTGCATACCGGAAAAGTCTATCCGGGCGGTCAGACAATCCAAGTCAATGCACCGCTGGAAGTCATCCCGGTATTCGCCAGAGGTGAGCAGTTAAAAGAACTGATCGGTGCAATCTGATCAACCCCAAAAGTCAGTATTTTACAATCAGAATTGCACNNATTTATGTCGGTCACAATCTATCGCGATGTCGCCTTTGGGGACATGGTGGCGCGTTATTATCTGGATGAAACAACACAGAATGTCGAATTGCAGCTGCTGCCCGCCGGAAAAGAACCGCTGCCCTGGGAGGAAAAGCCGCATGATATCGACCCGCTGGTACAGGTCAAGCTGGCTGGTGACACCTACTCCGGCGGATATGCCGGCGGCGTCACCCTTCGCCAGAGTCAAACAGCGCGGGAACTGAAACTGAAAGACCAGCAGGTCATCCAGAATGCGGATTGCTGCGAAGTTGTCACCACCATGCAGACCGGGGCTGGGTGCCTGGCGGAGCACCATCTGCTGTGGTATACCGGCGAAAAGACGCTGCGCAGTTGGGTACGCTTGATAAACAGCGGCGATGAACCGGTGATGCTGGAGCTGCTGTCCAGCTTTTCGCTGGGCGGGCTGACCCCCTACGTTCCCGGCGACGCACATGATACCATGCTGGTTCACCGGGTGCGGAGCGTCTGGTGTATGGAAGGGCGGCTGCAAACCGACTCGATTGAGGACTTGCAGCTGGAGCCCTGCTGGACCGCCGTCCGCTGCGAACGGTTCGGGCAGGTCGGGTCGATGCCGGTCAACAAATGGTTCCCGTGGCTGATGATCGAAGACCGCAAAAACGGGGTATTCTGGGGGGCACAGATCGCACACAATGCCTCCTGGCAGATGGAGGTTTACCGTGCCGGGGACGCTCTGGCAATTTCGGGCGGGCTGGCCGATGCCGATTTTGGCCACTGGAGCAAGGATTTGCAGCCAGGCGAACAGCTGACCACGCCGGAAGCAATTCTGACGGTCTGCACTGCCCGTGACGTCGACCAAGCCTCCCAGCGGCTGACCTCCGGGCAGATTCGGGCAATCAATGCCGGGCCTGCATCCGAACAGGAGCTGCCGGTCATGTTCAACGAATACTGCACAACCTGGGGATGCCCTTCCCAGCAGAATATCGAAGGAATCCTCAAGGCGATAAAAGGCAAGGGATTTTCCTACTTTGTCATCGACTGCGGCTGGTTCAAGGAAGACGGAATCCCGTGGGACATCTCGATGGGCGATTACGAGGTATCCCCTACCCTGTTCCCCGACGGACTCGGGCATACCATCGAGGCGATCCGTCAAAATGGGATGGTGCCGGGTATCTGGTTTGAGATCGACAATGTCGGAAAGGCCGCCCGCGCCTATCACAACACCGACCATCTGCTCCGCCGGGGCGGCAAGACGCTGACCACCACCAACCGCCGATTCTGGGATATGGCCGACCCCTGGGTACAGGACTACCTCAGTGAAAAGGTGATCGGCCTGCTCAAACGGTACAACATTGGCTATATCAAGATGGACTACAACGACACCATCGGCACCGGGTGCGATGGCTGTGAGTCGCTGGGAGAAGGGCTGCGCCGCAACATGGACGCCGCCTTCGGATTTATCGAAAAGATGAAGGCGGAAATCCCCGGGCTGATCATCGAAGACTGCGCGTCGGGCGGGCACAAGCTGGAACCGAAGATGCTGGGCATTAGCGCGATGGCCTCCTTCTCGGACGCACACGAAAACCCGGAACTTCCGATCATCGCCGCTAACCTCCACCGGGTCATGCAGCCCCGTCAGAGCCAGATCTGGTGCGTTATCCGCCAGAAGGACACCCTCAAACGGATTGTCTATTCGGTCGCGGCAACCCTGCTGGGAAGGATGTGCTTGTCAGGAGATGTGACCGACCTGCGCGCGGAACAGTGGAAAGCAATCGACGACGGCGTTGCTTTCTACAAAAAAGCCGCCCCGATTATCCGGGACGGACAGACCTACTGGTTTGGGAATACAGGCGCAAGCTACCGCCACCCGACCGGCTGGCAGGGAATCCTCCGCTGCGGCGAAGATGGCAGGGCACTGTGTGTCTTCCACCGTTTCCAGGAAGCAGAGACGGAGCAGATGCTGGTACAGCTGCCAGACAGCGGTTACCAGATCGAAGGAATTTATACCGTCAATGGAACCGTCTCACTGGACGGAAACCAGCTGAACTGGAACTGTTCAGATCAGATGGCAGCCTGTGCTGTGCTGCTTCGCAGGGAACAGGCATAAACATACCAATACGAAAAGGGCAGAGTACGATCAATCCGGTACTCTGCCCTTTTGGTGCTATCGCGGTATCACAGCTGCAAAACCTTTCTTCCCTCCGGCGTCGGAACTTCCAGCCGGATATGGCCGGCAGACACGGGAAAATGCGGGTTAAACCGCCAGTCTTTGCCGGGAGTGTTCGGCGCCAGTACCGCGAGGTCTTCAATCAGCACCGAGATCGGCGCGCTGGCCCATGGATGACAAAGGCTGGTGTTCCACTTCTGCCCGGCACCCCATGCTTCAAAACAGGTGGTGCCGCCTTCCCTGACCATATTGTACCAGGAGGTTTCCGACTGGGAGACCAGCAGGTCCCAGACCGCCTGATAATAACCCAGCCGCGCCAGGCCTTTCAGCAGGAAAAAGGCCATATAAACCCCGCAGGCCATCCCCCTGTCCACCAGCCAGTCACCGACTGCCTGTTCTTTTCCTGCCGGAATCAGCCCGAAAAAGGCGGGCAGGCAGTTGGCATGCAGGCTGCTGTGGCTGCTTTGTTCCCAGTCGACATACCGGCCGAGTTGTTCCCTAAAAAATGTGCGGTTGAACGCATCTTTCAGCCGCTCCCCTTCTCCGTCAACGGCAAGTCCCAGCTCATGGCGAATCTGTTCCACCATCCGCACGCTGCCGACATAAAAGGCGTTGATCACATTGTGACACCCGGGGCCAATAGGCTGGGTCAGCGGGAAATCATACCCGTCCCGCTGACCCTCCGGCCAGTCGACCAGGTTCCATTTATCGGTCACTCCGTCCAGCAGCCCGTCCGAACGCGCGTACTTTGCAAAATGGCGGATGACCGCCTGACATGCCGGCAGCATCTCCCGTAAAAACGCCCGGTCGCCGGTATACT
>DCTE01000208.1:3525-5201 GCA_002329405.1 Ruminococcaceae bacterium UBA1448
TCCTGCATCCAGCTTCCGGGCGTAACCGCCAGCATCCCCGGTGCAATCCGAAGTGAATCCACCTGCAATGCGATTGCGCGGCGGAGCAGGGATGGGTCGGCAGTCAGCAGCAGATGAGAAGCACCGGTAATGGTCAAGTCACCGGTATACTGTCCTTTTTCGCGGGTCGGGCAGTCGATAAACGATTCCTGGCTGCCGTAGCGCACCCCGTTTGTGCAGAGGGTGAAGATCTGTTCCAGGACCGGGTTTTCACTCTGGACACAGGCTGGTTTTTCAGGAAACGGAAAATGACGAACCAGCATGCTGACCGACTGAATCGTAACGTTTTTTGGAAAATCCAGCCGGACATACCGGAATCCTTTATAATCATACTGTTCCAGCAGGTTGTCCCCGTCCTTCAGCGTCCAGAACTCCTGATCATCACAGCCGCACCGCATCTGCCAGCGCACCTGTCCGCTTTCGTCCAGCTCCTCCCCGCAATAGATGACCACACAGTCCCCGGCTTTCCCCGATGCCGCTATCCTGAGGGTTCCGGTCCGTTCCTGGCCAAAATCGAAAAACAGCCCTTCACCCTGTTCCTTTTGAAGCACCGGCTGTGCCTCCCAGACGGATACAGCGGGAAACGGCGCACTGCAAAAGGTATAATCCACCTTCTTTTCGGCTGATTCCGTCCAATCGGAAAATCCCAGCCGTTCATCGACATCTTCCAGATACTGGGTATCATATCCGATAACACGTTTTCCGATATAGCGCAAATCCCGTGCACACAACCAGCTGTGGTCGGTCGACAATACGGCCTTACCGTCTGCCAGCAGGTCGGCGATCATCCCCTGACGCAGGTCGCCGCTGTTCCAGACACGGTTGATTAGTCCCTGATAGTATATATCCACCTGTATCCGGTTTTGTCCGGGCTGGAGAAAGGGAGTGAGGTCAAACTCATTGTAATAATACGAAAAATAATACCCCGGTGCCGGGCCCTGTCCGACCAATCTGCCGTTCAGGTAAAGTTTGTAATAATCGTCGGCAGTAATCCGAATCTGCCGCTTTTCCGCCTGCCCAAAAACAGCGGCATCAAATGTCTTTTCCACCCGAATATGTACATTTTTCAGAGTTTCCGGGTGGGACACGGACGGCAATGGCTCCATCTCCCGATGAAACAGGCTGAGCGGGGCAAGCCCGGCAAACTCCGGGGCACAAATCCATCGCCCGGAAAACGGATAATTTGACATGACGGTTCCTCTTTTCTTTGTAAAAATTCCGGTGATCTTTCCATTCGGCATTACGCCGTTTTGCAGGAAAATATAATTGAAAAAAGTGTCGGAAAAGTCGCTATTTTACAACAAAAACCTCTCCATTCCATTGTATTTCCGCCAGATTGCCCTATAATGTAAATATGCGTTAAAGACGCACAAGTTTTCGCATTACGTCTGGCAAACCGCCAGTTTGGTTATGCACAGGAGGGCCATATGAACAAAACCATCTACCCCATCACCCGCCGCTGTCATTTTTATCTGGGCGATCAGCCGGACGCCTGGCAGGCCTGGTATGACGAACACGGCACAGGGTCAAAAAACGACTGGCAGGAGGTCACACTCCCCCATGACTGGTCGGTTTCTCTCCCCTTTTCGAGAGAATATTCCAGCGGGACCGGCTATCTGGCCGGCGGGATCGGCTGG
>DCTE01000208.1:5271-48954 GCA_002329405.1 Ruminococcaceae bacterium UBA1448
GGGCGTCTATAAAAACAGCCGGGTATGGTGCAACAGCTATTATCTTGGCCAGCGGCCAAACGGCTATATCACCTTTTGTTATGACATCACCGACCAGTTTTCATTTGAACATGACAACATCATCTGTGTCCGGGTGGACCGCACCGAGATTTCGGATTCCCGCTGGTTCACCGGTTCCGGCATTACCCGCAAGGTTTCGCTTGTCGTCGAAGAACCGCTCCGTGTTGCTTTCCAGAGCCTCTTTTTCAAAACACTGCGGGTGGAAGGTACATCTGCGCTGACCGAAGTGGAAGCAGAACTGGTCAATGATGGAGCCGCTGATTGTGCCCTTAAGGTAATCACCCAGCTGATTGACGCGGATGGAAAGATCACCGCGTCTGCCGAAACAACGGCTGCTGTTGCCAACGGTACCCGCTTCCCCATTAAAACGGCAATGCAGCTGGACAATGTCCGGCTGTGGAGCCCGGATACCCCTTATTTATACACACTGGTCACAAAAATCGCCTGTCAAACGCCTGACGGCTGGCAGACCGAATATATCGCCGACCAGCAGCCGGTCGGCATCCGTACCTTCTCCTTTGACCCTGATCATGGCTTTTTCCTCAACGGACAACCGACCCTGTTTAAAGGGGTATGCCTGCATCATGACGCAGGCTGTCTGGGGGCAGCTGTCTGGAAGGACGTCTGGCAGCGGCGGCTTGAAAAGCTCAAAAAGATGGGCTGCAACGCCATCCGTATGAGCCACAACCCCCATATGCCTGAGCTGTATGAACTGTGTGACGAGATGGGATTTTTAGCGATGGACGAAGCGTTTGACGAATGGGAAGGCCCCAAAAACAAATGGTGGCAGGGCCACAACGTCTACCCGCCCAGAAATCAAGGTTACTACACCAATTTTCCGCAATGGCACCGGCAGGATCTGACCGATATGATCCGCCGGGACCGCAACCATCCGAGTATCGTCATGTGGAGCATCGGAAATGAGATCGACTATCCGAACGACCCCTACTGCCATCCCTCCTTCTCCAGCATGACCGGCAACAACGACGCCAACAAACCGGCACAGGAACGTCAGTACAACCCCCTGCGTCCCAACGCGGAACGGCTGGCGGTCATCGCTCGGCAACTGGCCGGAATTGTCCGGGAGACGGATTCTACCCGCCCAGTCACGCTGGCCGCGGCTTTCCCCGAGCTGTCCGCAAAGCTGGGATTTTTAGACGCACTGGATGTCGCCGGGTACAACTACAAAGAACATTTATATGAAGAAAGCCATCAGGCTTTCCCACATCTCCCCTTTATCGGCAGTGAAAACGGGCATACCCTATCGGCATGGAAGGCAGTCACCGACAACGAATATATCTCCGGTCAGTTCCTTTGGACCGGCATTGATTATCTCGGAGAGGCTCATGGCTGGCCGATTCACGGTTCGGGCGCCGGTCTGCTGACACTGGCCGGATTTGAGAAAACCGGATATTACCGCCGTCAGAGCTTCTGGTCGGAAGAAAAGATGGTCCATCTGACCAGCTGTCCGGCCTGCGGAAACACGGACGAATTTACCCCGGTCAGCGAATGTTGGGACTACCCGAGCGGTACACAGGTGCTGGTCAAGTGTTACACCAACCTCCCCGAAGTCGAAATCACGCTCAATGGCAAAAAGGCTGGCATTTACCACAAATCCGCTCATCAGGACTGCATCAGCCTGACGCTGCCCTATGAGCCGGGCGTCCTCAAAGCCGCTGGTACCGGCGAATACAGCGCTGTCTGCCATCAGCTGGTCAGCACCGGCTCCGCCTGCCAGATCAGCGCACAGCTGTACACCCCTGCCGTCATCCACAATCCAGGCCTTTATCAGCTGGAAATCACAATGCGCGACCGGGAGGGTAACCGCGTTTATACTGACGCGAGTCTGCTCACCGTCCGGGTGGAAAACGGCAGTCTGATCGGCCTGGAAAACGGCGACCTGTCGGATGTGACTGACTACAGCTCCTCCCAGCGCCGCGCATATAAAGGACAGCTGCTGGCGTATATCCGCGCAGACAGTTCCGATAGCTGCTGTACCGCTATTATTTCGGCCGACGGAATGATTCCGTGTATTGCAGAGTGCAAAGTAAATTGACCTTTTTAATTGCCGACTGAAAAACCGTCCCTGCGCACTGCCGGGACGGTTTTTCTCTTGCAATTATCCCGGTTTCCACTGTCCCTGTTCGGTCCGATTGGACATCTTTTCATACTGGTTTGGTGATACACCGGTATATTTTTTAAATACCTTACTGAAATAGCAGGCATCTTCAAAACCAACCCGGCGGCCAACCGCCGCCACTTTCATCGAAGTGGAATCCATCAGTTCCCGGGCATGGCGAATCCGTATCTCATTGAGATAAACAAAGATGGTTTTTCCCCTGCTCTGTTTGAACACCCGGTTCAGGTAATCAAAATTACAGGCAAACTCCTGCTCGATCAGATCGCTGGTAATCGGACGATGGTAGTTGCTGTTGAGGTACTGCATCAGCTGCTGCACCTTCTGGAAAGAGGCCGGACGGGCTTTTCCGCCGGGAAGTGCCGTTGCCGTCACCCCTTCCCGCGCAATCTCAACCATTGCCTCCAGCAGCTTTATGCCGCAGAGGACCTTGTAGTTTTCCAGCTGACAGCAGTTGTCCTCCATCGCCTGTTCCATCAGGGACAGTACCCGCAGATATGCCGGTGAATCAGGGTCCATTGACAGCATCTTCGGAAACAGAATCCAGGAGTCCTGATACCGCAGATAAGAGCCGTTGTCTTCTTTCAGGCTTTCGCTTCTGCGGTGGAAGGAATGTTCGTAAAACTGATCGTCCTGATTTTTGCGTGTGATCTGTCCGTGGTGAAAATGTACATAATCATATTCACAGCTGGAGCTTTGCAGCCCCTGATGCACGAAATCCGGGTCCAGCAGCAGCACATCGCCCTTTTTCAGAAGATATTCGGTCTGATCTTCCATTAAATGAAGTTCTCCCTGTTTCATCACATACAGGATAAATTCATCGGCCTGCCGCTTACGGTGGACATAGGGCGGTTCCAGGACGGCTTTTCCGACCAGCCGAATCTGCGGCAGCATATGGCCGTTCATTTCATAGTACATTTTTCCCGGCATCCGTTTTTATCCCAGATCAGGACAGCCCGCCAGCCAGATCTCCCCGCCGGCTTTTCCCTCAGTTTCAAAAATAACGATTTCATTTTCACCCTGTTTGAGCAGCGGCGCAGGGACATACAGCCGTTTCTGAGGGCCAATCTCCCAGAATCTGCCGATATTGAACCCATTCACCCAGACACAGCCCTTGCCCCAGCCGGCAAAATCCAGGAAGGTATCGCCAAGCTCGTCCGCCTGGAAGGTGAACTGGTAAAACCCCGGCGTACCCTCCTGATGCGGCAGGGAATAATCCAGCCGGGAGAGGTCTTCCATCGGCAGGGTGAACTGTTTCCAATGGTAAAGCTGATGACTGTTGACGGTGACGCAGTGGTCAATACCCTTGCGCTGCCGTTCCAGCGTCGGACCAAAGTTGACGCGGCCCATATTCTCCATCAGAATCGACAGGGTGTCTCCTGCCGGTTTCTGTTCCAGTTCATGCTCTGTCAGCAGTTCACGGTCATACAGAGTGAGGACCGGTTTCTGATCGACAAAAATGTTGGCGCGGTCATTGGCACCATACAGCCGGATCTTCTCGATCGGCTCCTGTTCAAGAGCGGTCTCATACAGGATATACCCATAGCCCTGATCGAGTTTTTCCATACTCTGCGGGCAGACGCTTTCGACAGCAGTGGTCAGGTTGCAGAGATTTTCAAACAATCCGGTACTGCGGACAGGAATCAGACGCCCATAATCTTTCCGCTTGATCTCGGTGGTAAAAGCAACTTCCGGGACAGGCGCATATTTGGCGATGACCTCGCGGAAAGCCTCATATTTTGGCGTGATCTGGCCATCCTCGGTCAGCAGCGCGTCATAGTCATAAGAGGTGACGTCCGGGGTCAGCACATCATAATAGTTGGAACCGTTCATAAATCCAAAGTTGGTGCCGCCGATAAACATATAAATGTTGACATGACCTTCCGAAAGGATCTCATCCAGATCCTGTACATGCTGCGCAGTATCACCTGTCTGATGGCATTCCACGCCCCAGTTGTCAAACCATCCGACCCAGAATTCCATGCACATCAGCGGTTTATCACCGATCTTCTGACGCATAACCGCGAACTGTTCCTTACCTTTGGAGCCAAAGTTTCCGGTCTGGAGCGCACCTTCTACCTTTCCACATTCAAAAGAGCCGCCCCATGGACCGTCGGAGGTGACAAGCGGAACTTCACAGCCGCATTCGATCATCAGATTTTTGAGGTATTCCATGTATTGATGGTCGTTGCCATAATAGCCATATTCATTTTCCACCTGCATCATGATAATCGGGCCGCCGCGCGTCACCTGCAAAGGCGCGATCAACTCAAACAGCTTCTGGTAGTATTCCTTCACATGCCGCAGATAAGGCGGATACATGCAGCGCAGCCGCATGCCATCCTCTTTCAGCAGCCAGTACGGCAGCCCGCCGAACTCCCATTCACCACAGGTGTAGGGACTGGGGCGCATAATCACAAACAGGCCCAGTTCCTGCGCCAGTTTGACGAAAGATACAACATCCAGCCGGCCAGAAAAGTCGAACTGCCCCTTTTCCTTTTCATGCAGATTCCACGGAATGTAGGTTTCAACGGTATTGCACCCCAAAGCCTTCAGTTTTTCCAGCCGGTCTCTCCAGTATTCGGGCAAAATCCTGAAGTAATGGATACCGCCGGAAATAATCTTGATCTTCTCTCCATTCCAGTAAAAATCATCTGAGATCTGAAAATGATTACCCATACTCTCCTCACTTGATCCTTATTGATGTCAAAATTGTATGTTTCTGTCCGATGACAAAAGGGGTACAGGTCGTAAAGACCCGTACCCCCTGCTGTTAACGGCAATTATTTGTACAGCTCATCAAACTGTCTCTGCAGTTCTTCAGTTACGGTGTCAATACCAGCAGCCTTGAGGGCTTCCTGATATTCTGCTACGATCTCTTCCGCAGTACCGGAATATTTGCCATACGCAATCTGTTTCATATAGTTGGTATGTACTTCGCTGATGTTGCTGATATAGGACTGGATGTTGTCGACGTTGGCAACAAACTGACCATAAGGATATTCAATCTTGATCTCGTCATATTCAGCGTACAGTGCGTCGATAGCATCCCAGTTGAAGGAAGCGTCCTTAACTTCCAGATCATCGTTACGGCCCCACCAGTAGTTGGTCATACCGTTGATGTTCTGGGTATCAGAGTTATATCCTTCGGGAGTGATGCGCAGACCCTCGTCGTTGTAATCCCAGGAAACACCCTGCTCGCCGTAGCACATCAGCTTGTAGCAATCGGGATCGTTGCGGATCAGGTCATAAACCATCAGCGCACGTTCGGGGTTGTTGCTGCCCGCAGAAACCGCCATTGCACCATGGGTGATCGACAGAGCGACAACGTTGCCGGTCTCCTCACCGAAGTAGAAGAATCCGCTCTCGGCATCTTCATCGGTATCATAGATGGTGTTGGCAGCGGTGTGGCTGCACAGGTCAGTCCAGGTCTGGGTGTGGTGCTGTTCAGCAGCAACCAGACCGACACGATAGTCGTCACGGTTGGTGGAGGTGGTGTTGTTCAGAACGTCGGTACGCCATACGCCGATTTCATCCCATTCCTTCATCAGTTTTGCAAACTCAACCAGCGAATCGGTATCGGTCACATAGGGCGAATAGATGGTGTACAGATCGTCCTTGGTGCCGCCCCACATAGCTGCAGCGCTCAGGCCGTCGATCGAAACAAAATCGCTGTGAGAAGAAATCCAGCCGCCAGCGAGGGTTGCATATGCGGTACCGTCAGAGTCCCACGGAATGATATCCGGGTACGCTTCCTTGACATAGCGGAAATATTCGGTCAGATCTTCCCAGCTGTGTACGCCATCTTCCAGGCCAGCTTCTCTCGCCCAGTCAAGACGATAGGTAAAGCCGTGGTTGGTCCACTGAGCGTAGTTATCTTCGGGGATCAGATAGATTTCGCCGTCATATTTGCAGTATTCCCAGTTTTCAGCGGGAACGCTTGCCCAGGTCTGAGGAGCATAGGTCTGGAGCATTTCTTCAGACAGTTCGAGGAACGCGCCGTTCTTGGCGTTGGGCCATGCGTCCAGCCAGTCAGAAGCGGTGCCGACCAGGTCGACGGAACCGTCCATCGAAGCCAGAGTCAGGTTGTAGTTTGCAAGATAATCGGTCCAGGGGATATAGTAGATTTCCAGCTCTGCATTGACCTTTTCAGTCAGGATTTCGTTCAGAGCGGTCAGCATGGAATCCAGAGTTTCAGCCTGTTCTCCACTGGGTTTATCACCGGTAGTCATGTAGTTGATGACAACATGTTCGGAAGTATCAATGTCTGCGGTCGCGTCGCCGGAATCTTCCGAGCTATCAGTTGCAGAGCTTTCAGTGGTGGAGCTATCCGTGCTGGAGTCGGTAGTTGAAGAGTCCGTGGAAGACCCCCCCCCCCNNCCCGCATGCGGTGAGTGCAGCTGTCATAATAGCGGTCAGCAATACGGCCATCATTCTTTTCTTCATATTCATAATCGTACCTCCAAATTATTTTATGATCACCGCGCTCTGCAAACATTATTTTCCGGCGCGATGGAATCAACGTGTAATATGTATAAACCAATATCAGCCTTTAACCGCACCAACGGTGATACCGCTGATGAAGTATCTCTGAACGAAAGGATAAGCCAGGACGATCGGGCCGGTTGCAAGGACGGCGTTTGCCATCTTGACACCCTCAGTCGGGATATCGGTGATGCTGACATACTGGCCGGCAACCGAGTTGCGCAGCGCGTCGATCTTGTTGACGATCTCATACAGGGTATACTGAAGCGGTTTGACCTCAACCTTGGAGCTCAAAAACAGCGAAGACTGGTACCATTCGTTCCAATAACCAATCGCCAGGAACAGGCCGATGGTCGCCAGAGCCGGTTTCAGCATCGGCAGAACCAGTGAAACGAAGATTCTGACATCGCCTGCACCGTCGATCTTGCCCGATTCGGTAATCTCATGAGGGATCGCTTTGACAAAGTTCTTCATCAGGATGACCAGCCAGGGGGACATCAGCAGCGGCAGCAGAACTGCCAGATAGCTGTCTTTCAGGTGATAGGTCTGGGTCATCAGCAGGTAGTAGGGTGCCAGGCCTGCCGAAAACAGGCTGGTAAAATAAATGTAGAATGAAATGATGTTCCGAAACTCAAAGTCCTTGCGCTGCAACGCATAGCCGGTCATTGAGATGACAAACAGTCCGACAAAGGTGCCAACGACCGTCAGGCCAATGGTCAGGATATAGGACTTAAAAATATTCGCGCTCTTGACAACCATCTTGTAGCTTTCCAGCGTGAATTCCTTGGGGATGATCTGTACGCCAATATCACGGATAACCGCTTCACTGGTAAAGGATGTGCTGAGGATGATCAGAAACGGAATGACACAGCAAAGCGCGTATATACTGACAAAAACATAACCGACAATTTTCGTGATCTTTTCGGTCGGATCCATCTTAATTCTGACACCCGACGTCATCAGATCCTTGTGCTTGTTATTTACCATGTTCACAATCTCCTTTTCTCATGCAATCAGAACAGAGAATAATCCGGTTCGATCTTTTTGACGATGAAGTTGACGGTCACGACAATCACAAAACCGATCAGAGACTGATACAGGCCAACTGCGGAAGCGGTCGAGAAGTTGAAGTCTGCGGTAACACAACGATAAACGTAGGTCTCGATGATGTCGGTCGTCGGGAACAGCAACGAGTTGGTACCAATGATGTTGTAGAACAGGCCGAAGTTACCTTTTACGATGCCGCCCAGAGCAAACAGGAGCAGAATAACAATAGTCGGTTTCAAAGCAGGCAGGATAATGTGCCAGATCTTGCGGAAACAGTTGGCACCGTCTACCTTCGCCGCCTCAATGATGCCTGCATCAATGCCCATGATCGCGGCAAAGTATACAACCGAATTATAACCTGTGTTCTGCCACAGATAGACCAGAACCAGAATCGGCGGCCAGACATTCGGGTCAGAATAGGGCTCCCACAGTTCCAGTCCCAGGCTGCCCAGGATATTGTTGACAAAACCGGTATCGTAGTTGAGCATGTTGAATACCAGAATACCAATCAGGACCTGGGATACGAAGTAAGGCAGGAACATCAAACTCTGGGATACCTTTTTGAACATCTTGCTGCGAATCTCATTGAGCAGGATTGCAACCAGTACCGCAAGCAGATTGCCCAGAATGATAAAGCAAAGGTTGTACAGGATGGTGGTGATGGTAAGCTCTACCAGCTTGCCGGAGGAAATCAGGAACTCAAAGTTGTTCAGACCGACAAATTTACTGCCGAAGATGCCGTCACGGTAATTGTACTTGACAAATGCAACCCAGATACCGGGAAGCGGCATGTAACTGAACAGGAAGAAAAACAGGATTGCCGGGGTACACATTAACAACAAAACTTTCGAGCGGGAAAGTCTTTTCAACAAACCGGGGTTATCGTTGGACCTTTTCACAGCTATCACTCCTCACATTTTGCAACCGGTTTCACATGTATATATTAACACTTATTTTAAAAGAACGCAAGGTTTTTTTGTCACAATGCTAAATATTTCTGTTTTTGACAATAAATATGATATTTTTTGTTAAAAATAACAGGAATAATCGTCATATTTTGCTCATTTTTAGGGTCAATCTGCCTTTCTCAGCCGGAAAATACTGTTTCCGGTTTCAAATTCAGCTGAAATATATTCTGCCAAACCAAAAAAAGAACTGCCCCTATTTTACTCTGACAGTTCTTTCAGTTTCCAAATATAAAGTTTATTTTTTTTGTAAAAATCAATGGCAATAAACCAGAATTTCACAATCCATATTCCTGTCCCTGCCTTTTCAAAATCAGGATTGTGTCCGGTTTCAAACAGACTGGCAGCAGATGCGCCGACCGCTATGGCGGCCCGTCAAAAAAATAAGGAGCGGTGCAAATACACCGCCCCGCTTATCTCCTGCTCCCGCTGCTCCCTCTGATCATCAAACCGGGTGTGACCAGTTTCAAAAGCTCCCCTTTTCCTTCAATCGCGTCAATCGCCGCTTCAATCAGACTTTTTCCATAATACTGATAATTATAGTCAATCGTCGTCAGCGAAGGATTCAAGATCTGCGAAATATAGGTATTATCGTATCCAACTACCGAAATGTCCTCCGGGATGCGATAGCCATGCTCCAGCACGCTGTGCATAACGCCAGCCGCCGCAAAGTCGTTGATCGCGATAACTGCTGTCGGACGCTTGCCCTTGGCCAGCATCTCATTCATCAGCCGATATCCGCTCTCGACATTATATGTGCCCTCCGGTGAAATCAGGTCAGGATCAAACGGGATATGGTATTTTTGCAGCGAGAGCCGGTACTGGACCAGCTTTTCATAGGTGGACAGCACCTTGTCGCTGCCGCCGACGACCGCAATGTCACGATGCCCAAGCGAAATCAGGTATTCCATCAGCAACTCCATCGCTTTCATGCTGTCGATGCGGACCATCTTGCATTTGGTGCCTTCCAGCTTGCCTGTAACCACAACCGGGATGGTATTCATAACCTGATTGACCTTTTCGACATATTCCATATTGGAGACCAGATCATCCACCCGTCCGCCAATCTGGATAATCGCGTCAACCCGCTGCTGGACCAGCTGGTCCAGCAGATATTCCTCCTGCTCCATATTGTTGAGCGAATTACAGAGCATCACGGTGTATCCCGCCAGCTTAGCTGCCTGTTCACAGGCGAGAAAAAGCTCGGCATAAAACGGGTTCCGAACATCCGCAACCAGAATACCAATAATTTTGCTTTTGGTCTCCGACAGACCGCGTGCCATTGCGTTGGGTTTAAAATTATATTTTTCGATAATCTCCAGGATCTTTTTACGCTTTTCCTTCCGCACATTGCTGTTGCCTGTGAGGACCCTGGAAACCGTCGCAGGCGACACCTCCGCTTCCCTGGCGATATCATAAATCGTAATTGGTTTGCCTTCGTTCGGTTTCAATACTTGCACCTTGCACACCTTCTTATCTTTGTAAAAAGTCAACCTGCTTCATTTTCCGCAACCATGCGTCTCCATCCTGTTGCTGCACACAGAATTCCATGACAAAATACTCTGCTTTAGGTATAACGATTAACTTTATCTATTTGCTCTGCGAAACCGCTTTCAACTTTATCTTACCCAATATTTTCAGTTCTGTCAATACGCAACCAGCCAAATAAATCAAATGTTTTGTACAAAAATCGTTTTTCACCCGGCTTTCCGGTGTTTTTTTCCTATTTCCAGCCATCCCCCGCCAGATAGGAAAATATTTCCAGCTCAATACACACAAAAACGGCCTGCCGCAACACTTTGTTTGCAACAGGCCGTTTCATTTCAGGTATTATCAGGTAGGAAGCGCAAAATCAGATTTCCCAGCTGCTTCTGTCGGCATCCGACGGCATCCGCCAGTCGCCGCGCGGGGACAGGCTGACCGAACCGACCTTCGGCGAATCAGGAACACAGCTGCGCTTAAACTGGCTGATAAAGAACCGGCGGTAAAAGGCTGCCAGCCATTTATCAACCGTCACCTCATCATACCGACCGTCAAACGCCCGCAGGGCAAGAAAACGCAGTTTTTCCCGCTCACATCCAAACCGCATAAAGTGATAGAGGAAAAAGTCGTGCAGTTCATACGGACCGATGGTATCCTCCGTCTTCTGCTTGATTTCCCCGTTGGCGTCTGGCGGCAGCAGCTCGGGAGAAACCGCCGTATCCAGCACATCTTCCAAAACTGCTTTCGTCCGTTCATCCGATACCGACGCGACATACCCAACCAGATGCCGGACCAGCGTCTTCGGGACCGAAGCATTGACGCCATACATGCTCATATGATCGCCATTATAGGTGCACCAGCCCATCGCAAGCTCCGACAGGTCGCCGGTACCGACCAGAATCCCGCCGATCTTATTGGCAAGATCCATCAGAATATAGGTGCGCTGTCTGGCCTGGGTATTTTCGTAGGTGATATCATGGACTTCCGGGTCCTGGCCAATATCCTTCATATGCTGGATACAGGCAGGACGGATGTCCACCTCCTTGAGGGTCGCGCCCAGCGACGCGATCAGTTCAAGGGCGTTGTGATAGGTGCGGTCGGTCGTCCCAAATCCCGGCATCGTCACCGCAAGGATATTCTCCGGCGGCAGCCCCAGCCGTTTCATCGCCTCAGCCGCGACCAGCAGTGCCAGCGTTGAGTCCAGGCCGCCGGAAATGCCGATGACTGCCTTTTTCAGACCGGTATGGGACAGGCGTTTGGCCAGGCCGCAGGACTGAATCGAAAAGATTTCACGGCAGCGGATCTCCATTGTCTCAGGGGTATCGGGAATAAAGGGCGTCGGATTCCATCGCCGGTCGATATCACTTTCTTTCAGCTCCGGCTCCTGTCCGACAATAACCGGCAGCTGGGGAGCTGCCATCCCCATCAGTACCGCGTTGTCATGGAACGACCCGTTTTTGCGGCGTTCAGCCATCAGCTTCTGGACGTCAATACAGCCAGTGACCATACTGCCCCCTTCCTCAAAGCGGGCATTTTCCGCGAGGATACCGCCATTTTCCGCAATCGTGCAGGCACCGGAAAAGACCATATCGGTTGTCGATTCGCCGACGCCGGCCGACGCATAAATATACCCGGCAATGCAGCCACCCGACTGCCGTTCCACCAACGAACGGCGGTAATCATTTTTCGCGACCAGCTCATTGGAAGCCGACAGGTTGGCGATCACATTCGCCCCCGCCAGACAAAGAAGATTTGAGGGCGGCACCGGGACCCAGACATCTTCACACAGCTCTACCCCCAGCACAAGCTCTCCAAACCGGAACAGCATCCTGCCAAACGGGACCTGCTGCCCGGCAATCGAAACGGTCATCCCCTCCGGCAGGCTGCTGCCGGACACGAACCACCGTTTTTCATAATACTCCTGATAATTGGGCAGATAGGTTTTCGGGACGACACCGAGAATCTTCCCATACTGGCAGACAGCCGCACAGTTGTACAGTCCTGCGCCCATCCTCACCGGCAGGCCGCACACCCACACCATCGACAGCTTTTCTGTCTCCTGAAGCATCCGTCCCAGTTCCCGTTCACAGCCATGGATCAGCGCATTCTGATGAAACAGGTCTGCGCAGGTATACGCCGACAGGTGCAGTTCCGGCAGTACCGCAAGCCCAACCCCCATCGCAGCAGCCTGATGCAGCATCGCAAGGGCAGTATCCGCATTCTTCCCGGGGCAGGCGACCGTCACTCTCGGAGAGAGAGCAGCCGTTTTGTATATTCCATAAACAGACATAAACAGTTCCTTCCTTCTCGGCTACCGGACCTTGCTGCTCCGTGCCGCTTTCATCCATCAATCAACAAAAAGTCCCGGGAGAATCCGCCCCCGGGACCATTTTTACTCCCGAACAGAGAGATCATCCGACGCCTCATCTGCTTCCAGCAGTTTTTCGATCTGTTCAAATCGCCCGCCGCAGCGCAGGTAAGCTGTCACCCGCCGGTCATCCTCTTCCGAATAAGCATACCCCAGCGCTTTTCCAACCTCACGTCCACAACTGCGGAACAATTCACACATCGAAAAGAGCGCACGCATCATATCATCATAATTGCCTCCGGCAAAACTGCCGGCAAACAGCCTCCATTCAGCAGAATAGAGATAACGTTCAATGTACTTGCCCAGCTTCCCGGGATTGACCTGGAAATTATGCTCGGTCCCGATCTTCCATTCGACCATCTTCCGAAGCATCGGCCAGACATAGCCGCACATCATCCCGTGGGCATATGACATTTCCCTTCTCCAGATTCCCTTGACCACATAGGTGCTCACCCACCAGAATTCGTTGCAGGTGCACAGGTATTCCCGTTCGGTGGGCTTTTTCACCCAGTACCCGCTCTCATCAGGCGGCGGAACAGGCGGCAGAAGGCCATCCTTGTCCATCAGCACCCTGCACATCCGGTCGGAAAGCACCTTTTCCCCCGCCAACTCCACCGGCACCAGTGTAAGATCAATCCGGTTGCCGTCGAGAAACTGCATCAGGTAGATATACCAGTCGCGGTAAGGAGGCTGGGAATCCAGCTGTTCCGAACGGGTCTGCATAATCAGCCGTTCGCCAAAAACATCTATCCATCCGGGATTATCCAGCATCTGCTGCATATCGGTCACCGCATAGACAATATCATAATCCTGATACTTATCCTGCCGCGCATTGGGGTTTGCGCGTGAACCGTTCATCCAGACCGCCCGGACCCGTTTGTCCTCCGAAGCAACTTTCAGAATCAATTCCATCATTTCCTGTTCCGTACGGTGCTTCAAGTCAAACTACCTCCTTACCATTGCTTTGACAGGCTTATTCCTTCAGTTCACCGTTGGCCAGTGCCTTTAAATAGGCATTGATAAATCCGTCCAGATCGCCGTCCATGACAGCGTTGACGTTGCCGGTTTCGTAGTTGGTGCGGTGGTCCTTGACCATCGTATAGGGCATAAAGACATAGGAACGGATCTGGCTGCCCCAGCCGATCTGCTTCTGGTCGCCCTTGATATCCTCAATCTTGTCCAGATGCTGCTGAATCTTGATGGCGAGCAGCTTGGATTTCAGCATCCGCATTGCGACGTCTTTGTTCTGGTACTGGCTTCGCTCCACCTGACAGGAGACGACAATGCCGGTCGCCAGATGGATGATGCGGACAGCCGACGAGGTCTTGTTGACCTTCTGTCCGCCTGCGCCGGATGCGCGGTAAACTTCAACGCGGATATCCTCCGGCCGGACAACGATATTGGTGTCCACCTCTTCCATCGTCGGCATGACTTCCAGTGATGCAAACGATGTCTGCCGGCGGCCTGATGCGTCAAACGGCGACACACGGACCAGACGGTGGATGCCGTTTTCCGATTTCAGGAAGCCATAGGCATTTTCACCTTCAATCTGAATTGAAGCGGATTTGATGCCCGCTTCGTCGCCATCCTGATAGTCCAGTACCTCCACCTTGTAGCCATGTGCCTCCGCCCAGTGGCAGTACATCCGATAAAGCATGCTGACCCAGTCCTGCGCCTCGGTCCCGCCGGCACCGGCATGGAAGGTCAGAATCGCATCCTTGGCGTCATATTCGCCCGACAGCAGGGTGGTCAGACGGGAAGTCTCCATTCCCTTATCCAGTTCCTTCATCTGCTCGTCGATCTCGGGCAGCATCGACTCATCCTCGTCCTCATCCGCCATCTCGATCATGACCTCAAGGTCTTCGTACATGCCGACCAGTTTATCATATCCTTCAATCTTGGATTTCAGCGCGCCGGTCTTTTTGAGGACCTCCTGGGACTTTTCCGCGTCATCCCAGAACCCCGGCTGAGCGGCCTGCTGCTCCAGTTCCTCGACCTGCACCTTAATCCGGTCGATTCCCAGCGCGGAGCGCAGATCATCCAGCTCAGGCTTTTTTGCTTTCAGCGCGAGAGCGCGTTCTTCCATTGCTAACATATCCTACATTTCCTTTCCGTTTTGACGTTGATTGCAGCTTCTTGACATTTCGGCTGACGCGGCGTCAGTAGCGGTGTAATCTTGGCATGGTCATTTCCTTTTCCAATTATTCTGTTTCAGAAGCCGCAGGGAATGCCCGCAGCAACCTATATCTTTTTTTATTATAGCCAATATTTTGACTCCTGTAAAGATTTACTGGAAATTTTCTGCGTTCACAAATTGCTGTTTCGGATTTTACAAATAATCTCTCCCATTTTATGGCGTAATGTGGTATAATAAGCAAGAATTGTAAATACCCGCTTCTGCCGGGGAACGGAGCCCCGCTCCGCTCAGACAAAAATCAACACGCTGTATGAAAGGAAAGTTTATGCTGCGATACGAAGGGGCCGAGTGCCCATATTGCCATCAGGCGCTGCACGACGGCGATGAGATCACCGTCTGTCCGCAATGCGGCGCCCCCTACCACCGGGAATGTGCCCGCCAAGCCGGCGGATGCGTCCTGACCGACCTGCATGAGCAGGGCCGCCAGTGGCAGAAGGTCTCCCGGCCAGGTGAAAAAGACATCGACGGATACGCCCAGCTGCGGTGCAGCCGCTGCGGAACCCTTAACCAGCCAGGCGCGACTGTCTGTGAGATCTGCGGAACACCGCTTGATAACCAGCAGCCGGAGCGGGATGACGCCGGTTCCACCCAACCTCAGGGACAAAACAACCAGCCCTGGAACCAGCCCTCCTGGCAGCAGGGTACGTCGGGAGTCCCTCCCTTCCAGATGCCGTTTGACCCGTTCGTCAACCCGATGGGCGGGCTCGACCCGGAGGAAAAAATTGACGATGTACCGGTAAAAGAAATCGCTGTCTACATCAAACAGAACACCCCTTATTTCCTGCCGAAATTCAAGGCATTTCTCAGCCGGGAAGAAAACGGCAGAAGACGGACCTTCAGCTGGAACTGGGCGGCTTTTCTGCTGGACACCTATTACCTGTTTTACCGCAAAATGTATGGACTGGGCGCACTGGTGATGATATTGTCGCTGCTGTTGTCGATTCCGTCCATGCTGATGAGCTTTGACAACCTGATGACGGTGATCGACCCGGGAAGCCAGTTTGTCGTCGACCTCGGGATCAGCCCGGAAAAACTGCTGATCCTGTACAATCTGTGCAGTTTTCTGTCCTTTGCGATGAAAGCATCGCTTGCAATGCTGGCCAACCGCATCTACGCCGGTCACGCTCTGAAAAACATCCATCGAATCCGTCAGCAAAAAGGCGACTCCCCTGACTATCTCACCGCACTGTCGGCAAAAGGCGGCGTCTCCTTTATCGGTGTCCTGATCGCACTGGCCATCACTGCCGCCGTTTCGATCGCCGGCTCGACGGTATTTTTACAGTATATCGGGTTCTGACGCAGTTTCCCTGCGGCCAGACTGACCCAAAATAAACATCCGGGAGGAATTCAGTATGATTCGTCACATTGTCATGTGGAACCTGAAGGCGGAAGCCGATGGCCGCACCAAAGAGGAAAACGCGGCCCTGATGAAAGAAAAACTGGAAGGGCTCTGCGGCCAGGTGGATGGGCTGCTCTCCGCACAGGTCACAACCAACATCACCCCCGGCGGCATTGATGTCTGCCTGGTGTCGATGCACACCGACCGGGCTGCGCTTGACCTGTATCAGGGCCATCCGGCCCACCTTGTGGTCAAGGAGTTTGTGCATAAAGTAATCGAAAGCCGTTACTGCCACGACGCTGAGGTATAAATGGCCGCGATGAACTGGATTAAAAAACATCCCTGGGCCTTGTCGGCAGGCGCGCTCCTGCTGCTGCTGGCGGTGCTGCTGACCGACAGTCTGATCACCCGGCTTCCGGCGCAATTGCTGACAATTGCGGTTGTTGTCTCGCTGGTGCTGGAAGTAGTCAGTTTTGTCATGATTCGCCGGAACTTTAACGCCGAACTAAAAAAATCAGCTCCGGACAATGGGAAAAACACCTTCTCTCACAACACGACAAAACAGGGTAAAAAGAAATAATTTTGCACAACGTATCCCGGAGCCGCCCGTTTGGAATGGCCCCGGGATCTTTATTGCATTCAGGCATGTTCTGCCGGAAAACAATTGAGCCGCCGTTTGCCCAAAAATGATTTGTTTGGATAAAATCGAACTTTTCTGATTGACGGATCGTGAAAAATAAAATATACTATAAGAATAGGATACTGTTAAATTTATATCAGAATTTTATCTGACTCTGAAAGGTGGGAGCCTTCATTGATTCCTTCTGAACGCCCGCAGCTGCTGGTCGCTGCTGCTGCTGAAGAACGCGAAGCACTTAAAGCCATTCTCTCCCCTGACTGGGAACTGATCGAAACTGAAAATGAAGAACAGGCTCTGCCTGTCCTGGAAGAATGCCATGGAATATCGGGAATATTGCTGGGCGGTATTCCTTACACCGCTGACGGCCGTAAAATCTACCGTTGGCTGAAACAGAATCCAGCAAATGAAATCCCGCTGTTTATCCTGCTGACCCCGTTTCAGGAACATGTCTTCAATCGGGCAATGGAGCTGGGCGCGGCGGAAGTACTGATCAAACCGTTTGAGCCGGAAATCGTCCGCCGCCGGATCTCTCAGTGTATCCGGCTGTTTAAAAAACGGTCGGCGGTCAGCGCACAGGTATTGTCCAAGGCACAGGATTCCATTCGGAAGACCCGCCCGCTTCAACGAAACGTCGAAGCAATCATCGACACCATCAGTACGCTGGTCGAATTCCGGGACTTCCAGCCTGGACCGCATGTCCGCAGAGTCCGGCAGATCACCTGGTCGCTGCTCAATGAGCTCAAACAACAGCGGGGCCTGACCCCCCGGCAGATCGAACAGATTTCAACTGCTTCTTCGATGCACGATATCGGTAAAATCGTTATTCCCGACGAGATTCTGCGTTATCCAGGAAAACTCAATGAACAACAGATGGAAACGGTGCGGATGCACACCATCCGCGGATATGAAATTATTCAGCGGCTGAATCCGCGGGATGAAAACCAGATCCTGGTCTATGCCGCCGAAATCTGCCGCAGCCACCATGAACGCTGGGATGGCAGCGGTTACCCGGACGGACTGAAAGGCGAAGAAATCCCATTCAGTGCACAGGTGGTTGGATTGGCAGATGTGTATGACACAATCGTCAGCGCACGTACCTATAAAAACCCCCATACCCATCAGGAAGCCTGCCGCATCATTGAGGAAGACTACCGCGGGCAATTCTCNNGAGCTGCTGGGCGCTTTTCATTCTGTCCACCATTTGATGGAGAATCCGATCCGTCGGATACCGGTGCCACATTCCGATCTGACACTGGCAGACGAACTGGAAATTGAACGGCAGCTCAGGCGGGTTGCGCTGACCCGTAATGAATACCGGCAGCTGTCTGATTTGTCAGGGGACAACTATTTCTACTATGACTATCTAGAGCAGACGCTGGAGTGTTCAACCGCCTTTTGTCAGACTTTTGGCGGCAATGACTCCCTCCAGACNNAGAGAATCCCAATCTCCGAAATCCGCAACCATTTGAGCACCGATATTCTTTACCATCTCAGCTGTAGTTTAAGCCGCCTGTCCCCAGATAACCTCCAGATTAAAAACGAACTGGAACTGCAAACTGCCGATGGACGGAAAAAGTGGTTTGAATGTTATTTTCGCGCCCAGTACAGCGGTAAGGAACTGACCGCTTATTACGGGAAGTTTATTGACATCGACCAGTTTAAAAATGAGGCCAACCGCTGGAAGGAAGAAGCAGAAACCGATCCGTTGACCGGGCTGCTTAACCGCGGCGCGATGCAGCATAAAGTTGAGGTGCTGCTCCGCAGCAAACAGCCGCTTATCTTCTTTTTTATTGATCTGGATAATTTTAAGCTGATCAACGATACATATGGACACCCGTTCGGTGACCTGGTGCTGCGCCATATCGGCAGCCAGATCAAAAGCCGGATGCGTACCGGCGACCTGATCGGCCGAATCGGCGGAGATGAATTCCTCGCAGTACTGCCTGGCATCCGGGATCAACAGCTGCTGATCAAGCGCGCCGGTCAGCTGGCGGATATTTTCACCGCCACACTGCCTGTCGATGGGACGAAAGCCCCCCAGGAATACCGGATCAGCGGCAGCATTGGTATTTCGGTTTCACCAAAGGATGGTACTGATTACGCCGACCTGCTGCGAAAAGCGGATATTGCACTGTACACCGCAAAAAAAGTGGGAAAAAACACCTGGCGCTTTTTTGAGCCGGAAATGATGGAAAAAACTGCCGGTAGCGTCCTGAGTGAAATTGACTGAAGATTTTGTTTGCAGGAAGGTCGTTTAGTCTATATGCAGCATACAGGTACACTCCCGATTCGGACCAGGCGGCTGCAACTGCGCCGCTTTATGCCTGGGGACGCCGGGAATATCTTTAAATGGAGCGGTTCAGCGAAAAATTCCCGTTATGTGATGGAACGTCCGCACCAGACTTTGGAACAGGCAGAACAACTGCTGGATGAGTTCCTTTTACAATACCAGAATGATGATTTTTACCTCTGGGCGATTGCCTTCCAGGGGGAAGTGATTGGTTATATCACCGGCAATGAGATTTCAGAGGAGACAAAAAGCGTCAGCCTTGGATACTGCATCAGGGAAAAATATTGGGGCCGCGGACTGGTGACCGAAGCTGCTGCAGCTGTGGTCGATTATCTGTTTTCGGTCGGTTTTGATCAGATCAGGGCCAGCCATCACCCGGATAACCCGGCAAGCGGACGGGTTATGCAGAAAATTGGGATGACATTTGAAGGCCGGATTCATAACGGCTCAATGCTCGCAGGAAAAGTCTGCGACTGTATGCAGTACGCACTTACCAGAAGTGACTGGGAAAAACGCGCTGAAACGGAATGCAGCTTTGACTATCATACATAGTAAACTTTTCTACAGAAAGGGAGTAACACAAATGAAATTATTGTCACAGTCCAAACTTGGATTTGGTATGATGCGTCTGCCCCGCGGAGAAGACGGTGAGATCGACCTTGTCCGCACCGGAAAGATGGTCGATGACTTTCTTGCAAAGGGATTTACCTATTTTGACACCGCTTATGTCTACAACGGTTCAGAGGTGGCGGTCCGCAAGGCACTGGTCGAACGGCACCCGCGGGAATCATTTACCCTCGCCTCCAAGCTGCCCGGCTGGCTGATGGAAAAGAAGGAAGACGCCGACCGGTTGTTTGAGGAAACCTGCACCCGTCTCGGGACTGATTATATTGACTTTTACCTGCTGCACAATGTGACCGACGAACATCTGGAAATGTACGACAAATTCGACTGCTGGAGCTGGGCAAAACAGAAAAAGGCAGAAGGGAAGATCCGTCATTTCGGCTTCTCCTCCCACGGTACCCCTGAAATGCTGGACAAGGTGCTGACCGACCACCCGGAAGTTGAGTTTGTCCAATTGCAGATCAACTACTTTGACTGGGAAAATGAAAAGGTCAAGGCAAAGGAAATGTATGATGTCGTCGCCAAACATGATCTGCCGGTCGTCATCATGGAACCGGTGCGCGGCGGAAGCCTCGCTTCCCTGCCGGATGAGCCCGCCGGCCTCCTCAAAAAGGCTGACCCGGATGCTTCGATTGCAAGCTGGGCGGTCAAATTTGCCGCTTCGCTGCCGCAGGTTATGACGGTACTCTCCGGGATGTCGGACGAAGCACAGGTTGCGGATAACCTCGCTTCCCTCTCCGATTTTAAGCCACTGGATGCAGAACAAAGCAAAATGCTGCTGGATATCGCCGGCATTCTGCGCAGCTACCCGACCGTCCCCTGTACCGGATGCAAATACTGTGTCGACGGCTGCCCGATGAAGATTAAAATTCCTGCTGTCATCTCCGCACTCAACCATCAGCGGATGTTTGGCAGCAGCCCGGTTGCCGACAAGAAATATACCGATGCAGTGAAAGACGGCGGCAAGGCCAGCGAATGTATCGGCTGCGGTGCCTGCGCGTCCGCATGTCCGCAGGGACTGGATATCCCCGAACTGATGAAGGAAGCAGCAGCGGTTTTTGAAAGATAATTTCCAAGTGTCAGCAGGCCTTTTGCCGCATTGTGGCGAAGGGCCTGTTTTTTTGCGTCTTCAGAAGTGTAAAAATAGCCAGTATATTCGACATGAATTGCACAAAACAGCCAAATCTGCAAAAAACGTCGGTAAATGCTTGACAAGATTCTGGTACAACGCTATACTATAGGTACAGCGTTGTACTGAACCGCTCAGGCGGTCATATACATTCGATCAAAATAAGGAGGCAGATTCATGGACAAGGTAATCATCGGCGGCGGCCAGGGCTTCTGGGGCGACTCCAACGATGCGGCCATCCATATGGTGCATACCGCACCGCTGGACTATATGGCCTGCGACTATCTGGCAGAGCTGACCCTTTCCATCATGGCAAGACAGAAAATCAAAAACCCGGCGGCAGGATTCGCCCGCGACTTTCTGGGGCTGTACAAAGCCTGCGGCGAAGAGGCGTTCCGTAAAAATATCGGTATCCTGACCAATGCGGGCGGCATGAATATTGAAGGCTGTGTCGACGGCATCCGCCAGATTGCAGAAGAAAAAGGACTGCACGGACTGAAAATCGGCTATGTCACCGGCGACGACCTGACAGCCGATATCCCGCGGCTGCTGGCGGAAGGCGTCGATTTCAAGAACATCGACGATGTTGGCGACTTTAATGAGATCAAGGACAAGATCTTTAATGCAAACGTCTACTTCGGCCATGAACCGACCCTTGCCTGCCTTGAACAGGGCGCAAATGTCGTCATCACCGGTCGCAGCACCGACTCTGCCCTCTTCCTCGCCCCCTGCATGCACAAGATGGGCTGGGCACCCGATGACTGGAACAACCTCGCCCGCGGTATTATGGCAGGGCATCTGCTGGAATGCGGCGGCCAGGGCGCAGGCGGCAACTACGACTATGGCTGGCGCGATGTTCCGCGGATGGATGAGCTCGGCTTCCCAATCGCGGAGATCACCCCGGATTCCTTCCATATCACCAAGGCACCTGACTGCGGCGGCATCATCTGCGAACAGTCCTGCAAGGAACAGTTCCTGTATGAGGTACATGACCCCGCAAACTACATCACCCCTGACGTCGTCGTCGATATCTCCAACGCAACCCTGACCCAGGACGGTGAAAACCGCGTCAGGGTCGGCAACGTAAAAGGCAAACAGCGTCCCGATACCCTCAAGCTGTCGATCGGCTACCATGCTGGCTTCAAGGTCGCAGGCATGCTGTCGTTTGCATGGCCGGACGCATACGAGAAAGCTCAGTACGCGGCTGAGATCATCATGAAGAAGATGAAACGCAAAGGCTTGCAGTATGAGGATATCCGCATTGACTACATCGGCCTGAACGCACTGCATCTGGATGTCGCGGAAATCGACCCCAAAGAGGTCAAGGACCTCAACGAAGTTGTCCTACGTATCGCCATCCGCACCAAAACAAAAGAAGAGTGCGCCAAGATCGTTCCCGAATTTGCACCTCTCCAGCTGAATGGCCCTCCCGGTGCTTCCTTCTTTGGCGGACGCGCCCATATTCAGGAGGTCATCGGCCTGTGGCCGACGCTGATCCCGCGGGATGCGCTGCACCTGAAATCCAACATTCTGGAAATCAAATAAGACGGAGGGTTTAAGATGGCTAAAATTTATCTGAATCAGATCGCCCACGGCCGCTCCGGCGACAAGGGCGACACCAGCAACGTTTGTGTTTTCGCCAAGGACCCGAAGGACTATGAACTGATCAAGGAACAGGTCACCCCTGAAAAGGTCAAGGAGTATTTCGGGAATATGGTCAAGGGTGAGGTCACCCGTTATGAAGTGCCCTCCCTCAACGGCTTTAACTTTGTCATGAAGCACGCGCTCGGCGGCGGCGCGACCCATTCGCTGCGGCTGGACTCGCTCGGCAAGTCGATGGGCAGTGCATTTTTACGCATGAAGATTGATTACCCCGACGACGCGGAGTAACGAGTATAAGGGGGAGAAGGCTATTCTCCCCCGTTTTCTTTTTTATTATTTTGCTGATAACCGAAAGGAGTACATCCCATGTCCGAACATCTCGCCCTTGAAAACATCACCATCCTCGACCTGACCCGCGTCATCGCAGGCCCCTACTGCGGCGCGATGCTGGCCGACCTCGGTGCCAACGTCATCAAAATCGAGCTTCCCGGCCGCGGCGACGATGCCCGCGCCTATGGCCCCTATGTCAACGGCGAAAGCCTCTATTACAGCAACCTCAACCGCAACAAACGCGGTATCACTTTGAACCTCAAGAGCGAGGAAGGAAAGGAAGTCTTCCGCAAGCTCGCTGCCAAAGCCGACGTCGTACTGGAAAACTACCGCCCCGGCGTTATGGACAAGCTGGGGCTCGGATATAAAGAGCTGAAAAAGCTGAATCCCCGCCTGATCTATGCGGCTGTCTCGGGATTTGGCAGCTACGGACGCTATTCCCAACGCCCCGGCTATGATATCATTTCCCAGGCAATGGGCGGCCTGATGTCGGTCACCGGCCACCCCGGCAACGGCCCGACCCGTGTCGGTTCGGCAATCGGGGATGTACTGGGCGGGCTCAACCTGACAATCGGTATCCTGGCGGCCATTGAAGCACGGCATGTGACCGGCGTCGGGCAGCGGGTTGACGTTTCACTGATCGACTCGGTCGTCGCTTCGCTGGAGAACGCTTATCAGCGGTATGAAGTCAGCCATGAAAACCCCAAGCGGATGGGCAATGCCTATGCTTCGATTGCGCCCTACGACTCGTATGAGGCAAGCGACGGATGGTTTGTCATCGGCTGCGGCAATGACAAGCTGTACAAACAGTTCTGCGACAACATCCTGCATATGCCGGAACTGGTCAACGACCCGCGGTTTGACTGCAACGTCAACCGTGTCGCCAACAACCTTGAGCTGAAAGCCATCATTGAGGAGAACTTCGCCCGCAAGCATACCGTCAAGGAATGCGTCGACATGATCCTCGGCGCCGGTATCCCGGCAGGCCCGATCTACAATGTATCGGACATCATGGAAGACCCGCACATCCGGGACGACCGCGAAATGTTTATCCATGTTGACCACCCGGTGATGGGCGACGTCATCCTCAACGGCAACCCGGTCAAGCTGAGCGATACCAAAGCTGATATCCGTTTCCCCTCCCCCACCCTCGGCCAGCATAACCATGACGTCCTGTCGGAAATCGGTTATTCCGACGCTGAAATCCAAGAGATGCAGCAGAAAGGGGTCTTGTAAGATGGAAATTGCAATTGTATCCGCTGTCCGTACCGCAATCGGCAAGTTTGGCGGCAGCCTGACCGGCGTGCCTGCTGAACAGCTGGGTGCCATCGTCATCAAGGAAGCCCTCTCCCGCGCCGGCGTCGCACCGGAACAGGTCTCGGAAGTCATCATGGGCTGTGTCCTCCAGGCTGGCCTTGGACAGAACCCCGCCCGTCAGGCTGCCATCCATGCCGGCGTCCCGAAGGAAGTCCCCGCCTTTACTGTCAACAACGTCTGCGGTTCGGGGTTAAAATGCGTCAACCTCGCCGCCAGCCTGATCCAGTCGGGAGAAGCGGAAATCATCGTCGCGGGCGGCATGGAAAATATGTCGGCTGCCCCCTATGTCCTGCCGGGCGCACGGTTTGGCTACCGGATGAACGACGGAAAGATGGTGGACGCAATGGTCCATGACGCCTTGTGGGACGCATTTTATGACGTCCATATGGGGGTGACCGCCGAAAATATCGCAAAGGAATACGGCATCACCCGTGAGGAACAGGACGCTTTCGCCGCAGCGAGCCAGCAGAAATGCGAAGCCGCCCGCAAGGCCGGAAAATTTGCCGACGAGATCGTCCCGGTCACCGTCCATCAGAAAAAAGCCGACATCATTTTTGATACTGATGAGTTCCCCCGCGATGGCGTAACGGTCGAATCAATCGCCAAACTCCGTCCCGCTTTCCAGAAAGATGGCACCGTCACCGCCGCCAACGCCTCCGGCATCAATGACGGCGCGGCAGCGGTCGTCATGATGAGCGTCAAAAAAGCAGAAGAGCTCGGACTCAAGCCGATGGCGGTCTGGGTCGCAGGGACAAGCGCAGGTGTCGAACCGTCTGTCATGGGACTGGGCGCAGGCGTCGCAGCCAAAAAGCTGATGGAAAAAACCGGTATTTCGGTGGATGATCTGACGCTGATCGAAGCAAACGAAGCATTTGCTTCCCAGTCGATCGCCAGTGCGAGAATCGCCGGATGGGACCGCTGCATGGAAAAGGTCAATGTCAACGGCGGTGCAATTGCCCTTGGACATCCGGTCGGAGCGTCCGGCTGCCGGATTCTGGTGACGCTGCTGCATGAGCTGAAAAAGCGGGGCGGCGGGACCGGGCTTGCGACGCTGTGTGTCGGCGGCGGCATGGGTGTTTCGGCGATCGTCCGGGTCTGAGCTTAGCAGACAGAAAGGAAGAGCAGAATGGACGCAATGCAGAAAATGCTGGAAATGTACAAACAGCAGCTGGTAAGACAGTTTGACGAATGCTCGGTTCCGGTTGTCTGTGCAATCGGGCAGAGCGGAGAAACCACCGTCACAATGGACGACGGTGTCAAATTGCGGACGATGTACTGGAAACCGGAAGGAAAAGAGCGTTTCCCTGTCATCCTGCTGCGCAGCTGCTACCCCAATCAGGAGCCGGTTCTGGTTGTCAAGGCAGAACAGGTCTGCCGGAGAGGATTCGGCGTCGTGCTGCAATGGTGCCGCGGAACAGGCGGTTCGGAAGGAGAATGGGAACCGAATATCTATGACCGGGCTGATGGGCTTGCAACCATGCGCTGGCTGGACCAGATGGACGAGGTCGAAAGCATCGGCTACTGGGGGGATTCCTACCTTGCCTACACCGGCTGGTGTATGGCTGACGCCGTCCCGGACAAATGCAAAACGATGTATCTTGGCGTATACGGCTGTGACCGGCATGTCTCCGCCTACCAGGACGGGCTGTTTCGTCAGGATATCCTGACCGGCTGGGCGATGGGCAACGCCGGCCGCCCAATCGACGCCGACTATATCGCTTCCTGCCGCTACCGCCCGCAGGTCGAAGTGGACGAGGCGATGTGGGGAATTAAGCTGGACTGGTACCGCGACTGGATCACCAATACCGACCGGGACAGCGAATACTGGTCACAGGGACTCTGGCGCAAACTGCGGGAAACCCCTTCCGAAATGAAAATCCCGGTCTTTATCCGGGATGGATGGTACGACCACCATCTGGGCAGCGCGATTGCAACCTACCGGTCGCTGTCGCCTGAATCCAGAGCCCATACCACCCTCCAGCTCGGCCCCTGGAACCACAGCTACGGCTGTGCATTGACCGGTCAGGACACCGCCAACCTGAAGGACGATTCAATCGAATCGCCGATGGCATGGTTCAAACGAATCCTGCTGGATGGGGAAAACCCGCCGCCTGAGGTGCAGACCTATGTCTGCGGCAGTGACGAATGGGAGAGCTGGAACCAGTTCCCGGTCCCCGTTTCAGAATACAGGACCCTTTATCTGGATGCCGCCGGAACAAAAAAAGAAGACGCTTACCGGCTGGGCAATGCCCCCGCTGAAAACAACGCACAGGTCAGCTACCGGTATGACCCGGACGACCCGGTACTGTCGTTTGGGGCGGAATCGCTGTTTGTCTCCCAGGGCGGGGTCGGTTCACTCCGCCAGCCGCCTTGCAGCTGGAGAAAGGATATCCTTTCCTTCCTGTCGCCGGTCTTCACCGAGGATACCGAGCTGGGCGGCAGCATCAAGGTTCGGCTGTACGTCTCCTCTGACGCGCCGGACACCGCTTTTGCGGCAAAGGTCATGGAAGTACTGCCCAACGGCAGCACCTACAACATCCGCGGTTCGATTACAACCCTTGCCTACCGCGGACACTCAGAACACCGTCAGAGCTATACTCCCGGCCAGATTGTCGAAGTGGAGATCGACACCTGGGAGATCTCGTGGATGCTGAAGGCGGGCAGCCGCCTGCGGGTGGATATCACCTCTTCCGACTTCCCGCAGTACTCAATCCATCCCAACAAGGAAGGCCCCTGGTCGGTACACAAGGATGTTGTCCCCGCTGTCCAGACGGTCTATACCGGGAAGGATTACCCGTCCGCAGTCATCCTGCCGGTCGTTCATCTGCAAAAATAAGATGGCAAACTGAAAAATGCCTGACATGGAACCGAGAAAGGTCCTCTGTCAGGCATTTTTGTTTTTTATCTGTTCAGTGGCCGGCCGGCTTCTTTTCGACCATATTCCTTTCGGTCGTCAGATCGGCGTGCAGCATCGCGCCAAAGACAATGGCCAAAGGAATCAAGGTAACCCAAATCGCTTTGCCCACCAGAAGGTTACAGAACACAGTACCAACTACCGCGCCCAGTACAAAAAAGATCAGCATCTGAAAATGCCGCAGGATTTTGACCCGGTGGCTTTTATCCTCGCTGTTCCGGTGAAGGATTTCCTTGGCCAGGCCGATTCCCAGCTGCCGGATATGGTTGGTCGCAAAGGTGGTCGCCATCGGGACCCCCTCCGCCTGCCGGAAGGTATTGTACTGCATTGAGGCGATAAAGTTGATCAGAATCTGCGAAATCTGCACCGGCGCAGAATCGGGAATAAACCCCAGCACAACCACTGCCAGCATCTCAATCCCGATCAGCATGGTATCCCACCGCATCGGCAGATGGTGCTTGACCGGATTGGGCAGCAGCTCAGAGACAAACGCTCCGCCCAGATAAGCGGAAATCGGAATCAGATAGTAAACGGCCGACCGCCACTCCCCGTTTCCCAGTGCCAGCCCCATCAGCACGACGTTGCCGGTCTGCGCGTTGCAGAAGACGTTCCCCCGCAGCAGGTAGGTAAATGCGCCGAAGTATCCGGCGACGATGATCAGCAGGTGGTAGACCCACTGCCGCTCGCACACCAGATAGTACGGACGGTTTTTATTATCAACAGTTTGCATGGTATCCGCTTCCCATCACCAGTTTTTTGTTTTCCACCATCTTCAGTCAATGTGGTGGATAACTGCCATAGACAACCATTGAGACGCCGCTGTCCTGAACCAGGATATCCCCAGGCATTCTGGACAGCTTGAACGTCACGTATAAATCACCTGCTGCACCAGACAGGTTGCCGCACTGAAGCAGCCAGATCACCCAGAACCATTCCTGCCCCATCAGCAGGTTGAGAATCAGCAGCACAACACCCCAGACGACAATCGGAGCCAGCGCAATGACAATATACGCTTTCTTTCCGAAATAAGCGTCACATCCGGCATACGCATACAGCCCGGTATACCCGAATTTAACCTTTTTTGCGCCGTAATATTTCATACACACAGCATGGGTCAGCTCATGCAGCGCCAAATAGATCAAAGCACTGATGACTACGACTGCGAGCTTGTATATGCCCATGCCAATCAGTTCAGAAAACGAAACAAGCTGCCCACCGACAGTCCCCAGTGCCAACAGCAGCAGCAAAGACAGTCCGTTGACCAGCAATGCTTCTTTTTTATTCCTTTGCAGGTCGATCTTCGCCCGTTCGCCATATCCTTCCGGCAGTTGTTCAACACAGTTCATCTTTCACCTCAAAATCATCATCCGGTCACTTCTGCCCCATCGCCTGCCAGAAGGCATAGGCGAGGATGACCAGCAGACAGACCGCCACTCCGACAGCCAGCCCGGATATGACGGCCGGGTTTTTGTCCAGCAGCAAAATTTCCATCCCCATCGCGACCAGCAGGATGATGAGCGCAATCATCGCCACAAGACAGACCCACGGAAAAATCTTTTTCATCCCTGCACCTCCCGGCGGTGCGGACACAGCAGCTCCAGCATCTCTGCCAGCTGCTGAGCCGGCAGCTGGCCGGGTGCCGACGCAGCTCCCAGCGTGCCAAACGTCAGGCAGCTGCCCACCAGCTCTCCGCATACCCGGCTGACGGCACCGAGCGGCCCCATCGCCATCGTGATCAGCGGTACACCACTGACCCGCGCCCGTTCTTCAGTCGCCGAGAGCAGGGTCAGCACATCTTCAGGCGTATGCGGCATCACCGCAACCTTGCAGATATCGGCACCGAGCTGCTCCATCCTTTCCAGACGGGAGATGATCTCTTTTCGCGGCGGCGTTTTTACAAAATCATGGCTGGAAAGCACGGTCTTTGCCCCGCATTCCTCCGCCAAATGCAGCAGCCTTTTCACATCTTCACCGGCAGTGAACAGCTCAATATCCAGCAGGTCAGCGTATCCGCCCTTGCAGATATCCTCAATCAGCATGCTGTACCGTTCCTGGTCACAGAACACACTACCGCCTTCCTGCTTTGAACGGAAGGTCACCAGCAGCGGCATTCCGCTGAGCAGCTGACGCAGTGCCATGCCAGTCTCTTTCAGTGCTTCATCATCACTGACCCATTCAAATGCGTCAATCCGCCATTCACACAAATCGGCGCAGACTCCTTTCTGCTGTGCGATCATCTGGCCCTGTCGGAGAATATCATCGTGATTTTTTCCGGTGACAGGGATACAGACCTTCGGTCTGCCGCTCCCAAGTTCCAGCCCTCTGACCGATACGGTTCTCATATTTCTCCTCCTGCTGTCAGATAACAGTATTGCGCAGAATCCCGATTTCCGGGATCTCCACTTCGACTACATCACCCTTCTGCATCGCCCCGACGCCCGCTGGCGTTCCGGTCAGCACAAAGTCGCCCGGCAGCAGGGTGATCGCCTCCGTGATAAACGCCAGCAGCCTGGGCACCGTATGAATCAGCAGCGATGTATTGCTTCTCTGCCGCTCAACCCCGTTGAGCCGGGTGATTACCGTCTGGCCGGCCGGGTCCAGCCCGGTCACAATTCTCGGGCCGACCGGTGCAAACAGGTCAAAAGCCTTGCCGCGGGTCCACTGCCCCTCGCTTTTCTGAATATCACGTGCGGNNTCACGTCATTGGCCACCGTATATCCGAAAACATAGGAAAGTGCCTCTTCCTCCGGGACATGGGTCATCTTTTTCCCGATCACGATCGCCAGTTCCCCTTCGTAGTCCACCCGGGTTGAGACAGCCGGATAAGGGATTCCCCCCTCCGGGTCGTTGGCGCAGGTAGAAGGCTTGATGAACAGCACTGGCTTTTCGGGGACAGCGTCTCCAAAGGCATCCCGCATCTCCTGAATATGATCATAATAGTTCTTGCCGACGCAGACCATCTTGTTGCCCTCAAACGGTGCCAGCAGCCGGGCCTCGGAAAGCAGGACTTTCTCTCCGGTCCTCTTGCCGCCAAGATAGGGCGCGCCATCCAGCAGCAGTGCTTTTCCGTCCAGTTCTTCTGCCCAGCGGGGGCCGGACGGGGTTTCGATTCGGATATATTTCTGGTTCATAAATGCCTCCTGATGTTTCCGCTTTCAAGCAGTTTGAGATTATTATACGCCAAACCGGCCGGATTGACAAGCAGTCCAGCCGGTCTTTTCTCAGCAGTAACGGAACAGGCTGATCTGCATCACCTGCGGGAAATCCGACAGCATAATCCGGTATCCTTCATCCCCATTCAGAACGCGGCCAGGAACCCATTTCCCGTCACGATAGCAGCCTTCCTCCTTGTTCAGTACCCCGACAACAGCCGTTTCTCCCGGCTTGGGCAGAAATCGGACGGAATAGCCGCTGCCGCACAGGATAAACCTGTCTTCCGGCAGTTCAATCAGGAACCCACCCGCAACTGCGCGGTCGGCATTCTGCTGAGCAGGCCGGAAAAAGGATGCCGAAGCACCGGTATAGGAAATCTGCGCATCATAGTGTTCAAGAGAAATGGTAGTTCCCGCGTCGTGGAACTCCAGAAAGGCATGAATCCGTCCTTCACGATGCGCCTGGTCGATGATCTCCTGCATATTACCGATCATCTGGTAGGCTGCTGCCAGCCGCTCGCCCGCTCCATCCGAATTGAAGGCAGACGCGCCAATATTCAGTGTTGCCAAAACGTTACTGTCCAGCTGATCGGTTCGGCTGCCAAACAGGTCCTCAATCCCAAACGGCGCAAAGCACAGGGCACGGTGCTTGCCGACCGCGTACATCAAAAACGACGCTGAATCCTTTGTCGCCCGCACCTCCGGGATAAACAGCGGGTTTCCGCTGACAGCGTATTCATCGCAGACACCGCGGAAGTTATCAAGGTAGATATCCGGCGCGTAACAGTCGATAGATGGGGCCGCCAGTTTCCACAGCTGCATTACCTTGGCAACCGGGCCGCCGCAGGGATAGCTGCCTGCCCGGTCGGGGTGCTGCTCCAGCCAGGCATTGACATACATCGGCAGCGGATAAACCGCTTTTCCGGCCGACGCGATCTGTTCAACAGCTGTCGCGTACTGCCATGCCATCATCATCTCACCGCCATCCCGGCCAAACACCTCTTCCCAGCTGCCTTTGCCGTACTGTTGTGCGACCTGTTCGGGAACCGGGCTGTAAAACACAGTTTCAGCCGCTTTGCAGAAGTCCCGGTCGGCTCCCAGAACGCCGATCTCATTTTCAACCTGAACCGCGATGACAGTATGTTCCGGGTCTGCCTGCGCAAGGTGCCGCATCAGCTGTTCAAAGGCGGCTGCATCCGCACGAACCGCCTCCTGACAGAAAGGAGAGATACAGTCGAGCGGCTTTCCAAACTGGTCACGCGCACGGAAAAAACGGGCGTCCGCTCCACTGGAAGCCTTTTTGACCCACGCCGGGACATAGGTGGAAATTCCGTTTTTCCACAATCCAAACCAGAGCAGAATCAGCCGCATTCCTTCCCTTCTGGCAGATGCGAGCAGCCCATCAACCAGCGTAAAGTCAAACTTTCCCTCCTCCGGCTGGATCGTCTCCCAGGCGACCGGAAGGATAACGGTATTCATATGCAGCGGCCGCAGGGCAGGCCAGACCTTCTGGTCCATATAAGTAAGGCTGGATGAGCTGGAGTTATGCAGCTCGCCTGCAAGTGCGACAAACGGTGCTCCGTCGACATAAAGATAAGTCCGTCCATTTTCATCCTTTTGCATCCGTGGCATTTCCAAACACTGACTCAAAATATATCATCCTTTCCAAAAATGGATTATTTTTTCTATTGTAGCATATTTTTACAAGTTTTTCTATCATTCTCTGCAAATTTTATCAAAAACTAAAGCCCGGCATGGTTGATACCCAAACCATACCGGGTCTTGTTTTGATTATCTATCAGGCCTCATCCGACTCGGAAGCGTCCGAGACAAACAGCCTGGTATACTGAATCCAGATCGTCCAATCGTCGTACACATCCACCTGCTGGTAACCGATCAGCCGTTTTCCGACCAGATCACAGCCGCGATAAACCGCGAGCGGGAGATTCGGCAGCGCATGCAGGTATTCCATCTCAAACGCCGCCAGTTTTTCAACATAGCGGGTTGAATTGGCATTATAGCCCGTCCTGCGCAGTGCGGCAGCCTGCTGCTCAAGAGAGGTTCCACTCAGTCCCTGCCAGGCACCCCAGTTCTTAGGATAGGTTATCTTCTGGTACCAGAGATCGGTTTCTTCTCCATTTTCGACCGGTGTAATGACCAGCAGCGGCTGCTCTTCCGCTGCCTTTTGCAGCAGATGCAAAACTGTCACTGCTTCCGTATCCGCCGGGTCATACCCATAAGTCAGCTCTACAGGTTCGCCGCCCCCAATCTCCTGCAGCAGCTGGGCGGCATCCACGCTGACGGTATTCGATGCACTCATCGTCGCATAACAGCTCTGATAATAAGACGAAGCAAGCGGGATATTGCCGACCGCTCCTTGTCCCCAGTTGCCTGCCAGCAGGTCGGCTGCCTGCTGGGTATCCACCAGTACAGACAACGCCTGTCTGATTTCAGTGGAAACACTGTCATCAAAGCCGAGGCTGCTGACTGTCAGGCAGTCATAATAATAGGCAGTCGCCATCTGGTCCGCACCCAGCAGCTTGTTGGCAGCCTGAATGCCCGTCCGTCCGGTAATCCCGACAATCAGGTCATATTCTCCGCCATTTGTGAGATCGGCGGTTTCAACGCTCATCCGGGTGATAGATGGCTGACGCTTGTAATAACCGCCTGCATAATAAGGGTTGACAGCCAGGGTATACACCCCGTCTTCCACCGACTCCAGCATATACGGTCCAGCTGTCACCATCGGCATCCGGCGATAACCGGTTGCGCCTTCCAGCGTAGCCGCGAGTGCTTCATCGGTCATCCCGCTCACCATTGCGCCTTCCCCGTCATCGGTCAGTTCCCCGCCAGGCAGAATTGCCGCCATCGGCACCGGGTACACCTGGGTCAGCATCATCTCCTGATAATCGGGGAGATAGTCTTCGTCGATGGTCAGAGAAAAGCTGCTGTCCGACAGCAGCCGGACGCCGGAAAAGTACTGGCTTTCACCCGTAGCATACGCCTCGTACCCTTCAAGCTGTGCATAGGCGGTATTGTCACCCGAAAGCCGCCCAAACGCGGGGCTGCTTTGCAGCAAAACCGAAAAGACATAATCCTTTGCGGTCAGCGGGCTGCCGTCGCTGAAACAAAGTCCGCTGACAAGATTATAGGTATATGTCCGGGAACCGGTATCCCCTTCAGTAATCGAAACTGAACTGATAACCGAAGCATTTGCTGCATAGGTATTCTCGGTCACAACCGTGACATTCTCCGCTCCATGCAGCAGGCTGCGCAGATCGCGGTCACCGCCGCAGTCTCCCCATGCCGAAGTAAAAAGATAGTCCCCGCAGATCGTGGAATAGACACCGACCCGGCAGAGCTCCTCACTCTGAACAGCGGGCTGGTCGTTTCCTTCCAGCGTAACGCTACTGCACCCGGCCAGGCTAAGCATCGCCATCATCCCCGCCACAAACGCGGCGGCCAATCGTTTGAGCTTCATCAATATATTCTCCTTTTCCGAGGTAAAGGCCAAAAGATTTTTGCATACATATCAATACTATACCATGTTTGCGGCAGAATAGCAAGAAAAAATTCCCCGGCAGCTTTCACCACCGGGGACCCGCAAATCTGCATCTTGAAACAGATCAAACGACTTTTTTCCCTTTCCAGCCGCCTTTGACAAAACGCCAGACAAATAATGCCGCCCGGAAAATCCAGTCGATGGTCATTGCAATCCAGACACCCTGTACCCCCAATTTGAAGGTAAGGCCGAGCAGGAAGGACAGGCCGATACGGCAGGCCCACATCGAAACCATCGAAACAATCATCGTAAAACGGGCGTCGCCTGCCGCACGCAGGGCATTGGGAAGCGTAAACGAAGCAGGCCAGAAGACAATACCCATTGCCGAATGGATAAAGACCAGCTGCCAGGCAATCTTTGCCGTCTGTTCGGTCGTATTGTAAAACCCGATCAGCGGCGAAGCAAGCGCAATCATCAGCAGGTTGCAGACCAGCATTGCGCCGTAGGAAATCAGCATCATCAGTTTGACATACCGTGCCGTCTGGCGGTCATCCCCTGCACCGATGCACTGTCCGACAACTGTAATCATCGCCAGGCCAATCGCGGTGGAAGGAACACATTCCAACCCGGCCAGCGTATTGGCGACAGCATTTGCGGTGATCGCGTAGGTGCCAAACGAGGAAATCAGGCTTGCGACCAGAATTTTGCCGACCTGGAACAGTCCATTTTCAATACCATTGGGAATACCAATCATCAAAATCGGACGAATCATCTTCCACTGCGGCCGGAATTTGAGCATACCGCGGATGGTCAGCGGATTGTCGGGATGCTCCAGCAGCCAGAGCATGTAAACCGCACCCAGCACTCTCGAGACCAGCGTCGCAGTCGCAGCACCGGCAACCGCCATTCCCGCCCCGTAGATCAGGATTGCGTTGCCAACAATGTTCAGCCCGTTCATAACAAACGAGGTCAGCATCGAGATTTTGGAGTTGCCCATCGAGCGGAACAGCGCCGCGCCGCCATTATACAACGCCAGGAAGGGATAGGATATCGCCGACAGCAGGAAATAGATCTGCGCATTGGCCATAACCTCATCGTCAATCGAACCAAAGATCGCCCGCAGCAGCGGCCCGCGGGTCAACAGTGAGAAAAGGGTGATGACCAGCGATACCACCAGCACGACAAAAATCAGATGGCGGGCCGAGTCCTTCGCGTCTTCCCTTTTGCCCATCCCCAGAAACTGGGCGGCAACGACGGCACCGCCGGTCGCCAGCGCGGAAAATACCTGAATCAACAGGACATTGATCGAATCGACCAGTGAAATACCGCTGACCGCCGCCTCGCCGCAGCTGGAAACCATAACGGTATCGGCTGCACCGATGGCCATTGCGAGAAACTGTTCGACCACCAGCGGCAAAATCAGTGCCGTCAGGGATTTGCGGTCAAAGAGTGGGCGTTTGACCGTCATACTTTCTGACATAAAATATCCTTCCTTCCGTTTGTCAACCATCTCCCAAGCGATGGGTACGCGGGAGCACACGATATTTATTTTGTTCCTTTTTTGGAAATTTGGCAAGCGGAAAAATACAAAAAAGTGCTGAAAATTGTGATTTTCAGCACTTTTTATCGAATCATTCTGTAAAAAACAGGTAAACGCTGGATATTATTTCAGTAAAATCGTTAAACTTCCACCAGAATCTCAACCGCGTCCTGATCGGGGAACTGTTCCAGAATCTCCGGGCAGAGATCCAGATGCAGCTGTTTCTCTTCACCCTTTTTCAGGAAAGTCTTCTGAAAAGCTGCCAGCTGACGATTCAATTCCGGCCGGCCGTCACTGCGCAGATAACACAGCAGCGTGCACATCCCATCCCGGTCACCGGTATTGCGGACGGTGACGGTAATCTCGTTTTCCATCCCGCGCTTTACCTCTCCTGCTTCGAAAGTGGTATACGACAGGCCAAACCCAAACGCAAACAGCGGTTTTTCCCGCAGGTAACGGTAGGTCCGCCCTTCCATCCGATAGTCGTCAAACGGCGGCAGGCTCTCCTCGCTCCAATAGAAGGTCACCGGCAGTTTGCCGGACGGATTGACTTTGCCCAGCAGGATATCGGCCAGAGCCGCACCGCCTTCCGCGCCGGGATAGAAACACTGAATCAGAGCAGACGCATACTTGTTCTGGTCACGCAGATCAACCGCCGAACCGGATACATTGACAAAGATGATCGGTTTACCAGTGCCGCGTACCGCCTTCCACAGCCGTTTCTGTGAGAGCGGCAGCTGGAGGTCGACCTTGTCTCCGGCGTTGGCGCCGTTGAAGGCGTCCCCCTCTTCCCCTTCCATCGACGGGTTCAAGCCAAGGAACATGACCACCGCGTCGGCACGTTTGGCCGCCAGAACCGCCTCACGGGTCAGGTCTTCCATCCAGGGGTTGGCGGCTGCGTCGATAAACGGATGGCAGCCTTTGGAATAGATGATCTCGCCGTCAAACGCATCCTGCAATCCGCGCAGGAAGGTAGAATAACGGGAAGGATAGCCGTTGTAGTTGCCCAGCAGCACGCTGACATCGTCGGCGTTGGGCCCGATTACCGCCAGCTTCTTAATCTCCTTTTTCAGGGGGAGAATGCCGTCGTTTTTCAGCAGCACGACCGATTCCTCCGCCATCCGGCGGTTGATCGCCCGGTGAGCGTCGCATTCGATCACCTCCATCCCGATTTTGTCAAACGGGCAGTCATCCGCAAACATGCCCAGCCGGAAACGCGCTTCAAACAGCTTGACACAGGCGTTGGTGATCGTCTCTTCGGTGATCAGCCCCTCTTCGACAGCCTGTCCAAGCGAACGGAAGGCACCGCCGCAGTTAAGGATACAGCCGTTGTTGACCGCCAGCGCGGCACTTTCAGCCCTGGTAAAGGTGACATGATGGTTCTCATTGATATCGTTGATCGCGCCGCAGTCGGAAACGACATAGCCGCGATAATCCCATTCATCCCGCAAAATCTTTTTCAGCAGCGTCTCGCTTCCGCAGCAGGGCTCGCCGTTGACACGGTTATAGGCCCCCATTACGGCCGACGGGTCGGCATGCTCGATGCAGTAGCGGAATGCCCAGAGGTAGGTATCATCCATCGTCTCCCGGTCGATCTCGACATTTGCTTCATGGCGAGTGGATTCCGGGCCGGAATGGACAGCAAAATGCTTGATCGTCGCGTCCAGCTTGCGGTAGGTCGGGTCATCCCCCTGCAAACCTTCGATAAATGCACATCCCATCACGCCTGTCAGATAGGGGTCTTCGCCGTAAGTCTCATGTCCGCGCCCCCAGCGCGGGTCTCGGAAGATATTGATATTCGGGCTCCAGTAGGTCAGCCCCTGATAGATACCGGTCGAACCAAACTGTTTATATCCATTGTATTTTGCGCGCGCTTCGGTCGAAATCGCATCGGCAACGCACCACAGCAGATCGGGGTCGAACGATGCCGCCATCCCGATTGCCTGCGGGAAGACAGTCGCCGTCCCGGAACGGGCAACGCCATGCAGGCCCTCATTCCACCAGTTATAGGCGGGGATATGCAGCTTCTCAATTGCCGGCGCGTCATACCGCAGCTGGCTGATTTTTTCGTCAAGGGTCATCTTTTTGACCAGTTCAACTGCCTGTTCATGAAAGTTCATAATGGAATACACCTTTCCTTTTGTCACAATACGGATCGTTTCTTTCATGATAGCATGACGGCCGCAAAAAATCCAGTCTCCGAACCGAAAAATATTTATCCTTGTGTTCGTGCACATTGACAGAAAACATCTCCTGCAACATACAAATCGAGCCGGTCCCTGCTTGATGAAACCGGCTCATATCTTAAGATTTTGCCTATGCGTCCGACAATCATCCGTCAGGCCCGGACAATCCTTGCTGCCATGACGGTGATATCGTCTCCTCTTCCGCGTTCATTGCGTTTGGAGAGGTTGGCCAGCCGCTGGGCGATCTTGTCCACCGGCTCCCCGGCCGCCAGCGCCAGCTCTTCTTTCAGCCAGTCGGGTGCAATCGACAATGCACCGTCGCTCATCATCACGATCAGGTCCCCTTCCCGCAGCCGAACCGACCTGCGTTCATAATGTATCCCTTGCAGGATTCCGGCCGGCAGGGAGCTGCCGCTGATCTCAGCGACCTTGCCCTCCCGGCAGAGGAACGAGGAAACCGCCCCTGCCTTTAAAAATTCCATTTTGCCGGTATACAGGTCGATACAGCCGATGTCCAGTGTGGCCAGCGTTTCTTCACCGGTCCGGATCAGAAGCGATGAGTTGATCAGCTTGAGTGCCGCGTCAAATCCAAACCCCGCTTTGATCAGCCGCAGGACAAAGCTGACGGTCATAATTGAATCGACAGCCGCCCGTCCGCCGGTCCCCATCCCATCGCTCAAAATCAGATGGAAAAATCCTTTGCCGTCCGAGAAGGTGTCGCAGCAGTCACCTGAAATCCGGCCATCCCGTGCGCAGATCTGGGTGCTGCCGTATTCGACCTTGAGCCGTGCCTGTTCATAAAAGGTGGTACGGGTGGTATCATCGGACGAAACGACACTCGGCCCGTCCAGCGGACGCTGGGTCAGGCTGCCCAATTCCCCGCAAAGGAAACTGCTCTCCGGGCGCAATGGCTTTTCTGAATAAATCTCAATCCGCATCCGGTCGTACCGGTCGATAATACAATAGACTTCCTCCGGCTCCTCCCCCATTTCCCGCAGCATTGCCGTAATCCGGTCAGATGTATCGGTATCAATCGACGCGATCTCCCGCAGCTCACCGGAAAACTCGGCCAGCATATCCGAAAGCCCCTCAAACTGTTCGGCAGCGACCTGTTTTGCCTGGGCAACCTTGCGGCGGGCAGCTTCACGGGAGATAAACTGGGCATACAGATTGTTGATCGCGGCCGTCAGATCGGCGGTCTTGGGACAACGCTCAAGAAAATAGGACGGCAGGTCGTCGGGCGTGACGCCGCCCTTTGCCTTTAAAACCGGGGTCAGTTTGGCAAAAGCGTCGTTGGTCTGGCTGCACGCGGTATCCCAGCAGAACAGCTTGAGTCCGCATTTACGGCAGACCTTATCCGAAGCGCCGCTATACACATTGTCAATCGAACAGACGCCGGTATTGTACAGTTTTTCCGAAACCGCCTCGACTGTTTTTTCCAGGTCAAGCAGCGTCCCGGCACTGAACCGCAGCCGGGCAGCCGTCCTGCCTGCGTCGGCAAAGGCGATCGGGCGTCCCCGGCGGACAGCCGGTACCTTCTGGCGGAGCCTGTCCGGCAGCAGCAGGAAGATTCCGCATCCGACCAGCAGATCCAGCATCCACAGCAGCGACTCTGTCGAAAACCCAGTCACCATCGACGCGGCAAGTGCTGCCCCTACAAAAAACATCGTCTGGCGTATCCTGCCAAGGCCTGCAAACAGCCCTGCCCAGTAGCCGCAGGCGGTATAAATCCCGCCGGTCAGCATATTGGCCGGCACCGCAAACGCCATCGCCGCCGTACAGCAGATGCCGGTCTCGGCGGCACTCTGTGCACTGCGCCGCTCACCGGCCAGCAGGATGGCAATACAGGCGATCACCCGCCCGGGAGAAAAAATGTACAGTTCCATCCCGGTCAGCCCCATCAGTGCCGCCAGTGCCAACAGCAGAATGCTGGTCCGCTGAATCATCCCCGCTTCGCTCAGCCGCCGCCCGGACAGCAAAAAACGTGAGCCAAAAAAGGCAAAATAGGTCGCCCCGCCTGTCAGCACCGCTTCCGCCATCCCAAAAATCCATTCCCCCGTTCCCGCTGAAATCAGCGTACACCGAATCCCTGCAACCAGCCCGCCAAGCAGGATTGCGCAGGCCGACAGAAAGATCGGACTGCTGCGCAGACGGGGAATCCCATCGGTCAGCAGCTTGACCCCCAGTGTACAGGCCAGCACCGCCAGGCAGCTGAGGTTGTCGGCAAACACGCCATGCACGCTGTAGCCGATCACCGCCCCCGCCAGCGACGCCAGCGCACAACTCCCCGGCAATGCCATCGGAAGCGCCATCCCCAGCGGCCGCATCCCCCCCGGCAGTGTCAGCATCGCTGCCAGCAATCCTGCCGGAAACGAGACCAGCACCGCCCGCAGTTCACGTCCTTCCCGGGTACGGTTCCAAAGCTGTTTCCACCCCTTTGCCGTTTCGGCAAGCCCCACTTTTAACATCGTTGACCATTCCTTTCCTGCGCCGGGCGGTATTCCATCCGGCGCGCTGTGTATTGCTGTCGTTTTCTTCATCCTATCACAGTACCGGTGCAAAACCGGTCGGACTGCCGGTGCAGGTTCCCGGCGAATCGGACAGCAAAGAACGGTTCTCTGAAAGATCTTGGGAGGGAAAGCGGAGATGGGAAGATTTTTGACGGGAAATAATTGTGCTGTGTGCCATATGTCCTACCGGAAACCGGCCAAAAATGGTATGCTGGATATAAAATGGGATGATCGCCTTTATTCAGGCTGGTTCCCCTCCAGAAAGGATGCTGACAATATGGCAGGTACTACCGCCGCCGGTGATATGACCCGCGGCAACCCGACGACACTGCTGGTCCGTTTTGCCGTCCCCATGATGATCGGCGGCATCTTCCAGCTGATGTACAACATGGTCGACACCATTATATTGGGAAGGTTTGTCGGCGCAGGTGCGCTCGCTTCGATTGGAGCGACCAGTTCAACAACCGGATGTTTTCTGTTTCTGTCAACCGGGATCACCGGTGGTATATCCATCGTCGTCTCCCAACTGATCGGCGCGGGAGAACAGAAGAAGGTGCGCAGGGCTTCGGCAAACGCACTGCTGCTGACCATCTTTTTCGGGGCAGCCATCGGACTGATCGCCTTTGCGGGGGCAGAACCGCTGATGAAGCTGCTGGGGACGCCGGCAGACATCATCGACGGCTCGATCACCTATATTCAAATCACCTGCGGTCTGATCATCGTACAGGTCGGGTATAATGCGGTTGCATCGGTACTCAAGGCAATCGGTGATTCCAAAACGCCGCTGTACTTTTTGATTCTGTGTTCCTTTCTAAATATTTTGCTGGACCTGTTCTTTGTATTGGCATTGGAGATGGCGGTCGCAGGGGTCGCCTGGGCAACCATCATTTCCCAGGGAATTGCCGCCCTGCTGTCCTTTGTCTACATGCGGCGGAAATACGACATGCTGCGGTTTGGACGGCAGGAAATGGTGCTGGACAAAAAGATCATGGGCGATTATCTGCGATACGGGCTTCCGATGGGGTTGACCAGCTGCCTGCTGTCGGTTGGGATGCTGGTCATCACCAGCGTCATCAACTCGTTTGGCTCATCGGTTGTCGCGGCTTATACGGTTGGCAGCAAGGTGGAAAATATCGCGGTGCTGCTGTTCAACCAATTTGCAATGTCATTTTCCGTCTACGCCGGCCAGAATTTCGGCGCGGGATACCGGGACAGGATTTATTTTGGTATCCGCAAGGCGATGCGGCTGGTCATCTTCCTGTCGGTCACTGCAACGGTGCTGATGCTGCTGTTCGGAAGGTATGTCTCGATGCTGTTCGTCGATGGAAGCGAAACGGAAATCCTGTCGATCAGCGGCTGGCTGATTCGGATTGAAGCCTGTTTTTATCCGGCACTTGGGCTGATCTGGCTGTTCAATTCGGCACTGCGCGGATTGGGACAGGTCAATGTCACCATCTTTTCTTCGGTGGTTGAACTGCTGTCCAAGATCCTGATTTCGGTACTGCTTTCAAAAGTCCTCGGACCGGTCGGCATCTGGTTTGCGGCCCCAATCGGCTGGGTCCTGGGCGGGATTGTCTCCGGGGTGTCCTTTTACCGGGGCGACTGGGAAAGGCGTCTGCCGCCCCCCAGAACGGAAGAAACGGCTGCTGCCTGACGCCATCATTGACAATAGAGTCAAAATCCGATAAAATAAAGGTGTGATTGATCGACATATGCGGCAGCCTATCAACCGACGACTGGCACAGGAGGGATTCGCTTGGATTTTTCAGGCTTTTTACGGCATACTGGTAAACGTTTTTTCTTTTCATCCGAAAAGGTGACAAAACCTGTCTCCGATACTGGCTGGGAAAATCTGGCGGCTACCGACGCACTCGCCCTCGGACTGAAAGAGGTTGTCCGTCTGGGGCGCAGGGCCTATCAGGTGTTTGCACTGGCGGGACGGGTCCTCTTTTCAGAAGAAACCGCTCTGTTGGAACAGATCCGACGACAACAAAATGACTTTTCCGAGGCGTCGGTCCAGTTGGTCGACCGACTGGAACAGCTGCGCTCGCTTGACCTGACCAGCAAGGAACTGCGGCAGATCGCTGAGCTTTTATGGGTGACTACGCAGATCTGCCGGGTTGGGCTGTATGCAGGAGACGTTGTCGCATCTGCTGAACAGCTGGGCAGTAAAAAGTTGTCAGCAGAGGGCGGCAAGGAACTGGAACAATATTTTCAGACAACTTTACAGCTGCTGGACAAGGCACTGTCCATCTATGAAGGGCGTTGTTTTGATCAGCTGCGGCTGCTGCAGCAGCTGGAAGAACAGGCGGAAGAACAGCAGGTGGTGCTGACCGACGGATATTTCCAGCGGATGGCGGATGAATATTATGAGCCAGGTACGGTATTTCCCAACGTTGCAGCTGACTGTGCCCGATGCTGTGAGCTGGCGGGTGAAATTGCCTGTGTGATTACCGGACGTGACAGATTATGATTTAACCGGTCGGATTTTTATAGAATCCGGCCGGTATTTTTCTGCATATCTATACAGTTTTTGACAGCGGACAGACAAGATTTCGAGCCTGAAACCGCTGGTTCGACCGCTGGGGCAAAAGAATGATAGGATAATATGAACAGAAATAATAATAACATTTTATGAATTATGGTTGTAAACCCGAATTTATGGAAAGCTATTGCAGGGGATTCAAAAAGGTTTTATAATGATAGTGTCATATGCAGAGTAGGATGGTAAGCGCAAAGTGCCTGCGGAACGGGGAGTTGTCGGCAGGACGAAAAGCGGTGAAAATAAACGCTTGTGGTTTACCCTCCGCATCCCGCTGCAATGGATTTTGAGGCAGGCAGTTNNGTCATTGAAGCAAATTTATGGAAGGAGGAGCTGCTTATGTCTATTCGTGGTATTTTTCATTTTATCCGGCGGAAAACCGTTGCGGTCTTTACCGACTATCCAAAGGTCTTTACCGGTCTGCCTGACAACCTGCGTGCTTCATCAGCCGAGCTGTGGAATGTCCGTTCGCTGTGCGGAATGGCACTGATGCTGGCACTTGGCGTCATCGTTGACCAGTTTTCCTTTTATGTCGGTCCGATTAAAATTGGTGTCGGGTCGATTATTTCGGCGATGCTGGGATGTTTTTATGGTCCTGTCGCCGGCGGCTTTGCGGCTGGCGTAGGTGACCTGGTCAAATATCTGGTACGGCCGACCGGTGCCTTTTTCTTTGGGTATACCCTCAACGCGATGCTGGGCGGGATGTTTTACGGCCTGTTTCTGTACAAGGCCAAAGCAACGCTGCCGCGGGTAGTTTCCGCCAAACTGCTGATCAACATTGTGGTCAACGGTCTTTTGGGCACATTGTGGTATTCCATGCTGTATGGCGAGGGCTTTAACGCGATCTTTGGCGTTCGGATGCTTGCCAATATCGGCAAGGTACCGGTCGAATCGGTGGTTCTGCTGATTATTCTGCCGGCTGTGATTACCGTACTGCGCCGGGCGAAGGTCCGCCTGTAAACCTGTGCCGCAAAAACCGCCGAACAGGAAAAGAAAGGAATCCCCTTATGAACGTCATTTTGATTGGAATGCCGGGCTGCGGCAAAAGCACCATCGGCGTCGTTCTTGCCAAAACACTTGGATATTCATTTATTGACGGCGATCTGCTGATCCAAAACCAGACCGGCAAACGCCTGCAGCAGATTATTGATTATGATGGATTGGACGAGTTTTACCGCATTGAGAACGAAGTCCTTTCCGGGATTAACTGTGATCGGACAGTCATTGCTCCTGGCGGAAGTTCCGTGTATTATCCTGAGGCGATGGCACACCTGAAAGAGCTGGGAGCGGTTGTGTATATCCAGCTTTCCTGCGAACATGTCAAA
>DCTE01000208.1:48980-49241 GCA_002329405.1 Ruminococcaceae bacterium UBA1448
CCCGCGGCGTCTGCGGTGCCAAAGACAAAACGGTCGAACAGCTGTACGATGAACGGGTCCCGCTGTATGAACAGTACGCTGATTTCATCGTCAACTGCGACAACGGCTCGATTGCAGAAAATGCTGAAAAGATCGCACGGCAGTTGTCCCTCACTCTTCTGTAATAGATTTCGTTTTATCATGACTCAACGCACGGGCTGTCTGGTCCGTGCGTTTTTTGTACATAAGAACAGGTCCCCTGTCGTGGCCGGATAGTCACAG
>DCTE01000158.1 GCA_002329405.1 Ruminococcaceae bacterium UBA1448
CTGCTGCGGGTCTTCAGCTCTTCGATAATCGACGGCAGCATTTCCGCAGAAAAGAGGTTCGGCAGATATTTCATCTGGATTTTAAACAGACTCAATCCTGTTTTCCTCAGGATTTCCGACTGACAGTCCCAGACCTGCTGGGTCCCGATGTACCTTTCACTTTTAATCTCAGCGTAGATATGCTGAGATTTTTCGTCCGCTGTCAGCATCAGGATCTCTGCACTGTCAAACAGCGTGAGAAACGGCTCTTGAAGATAGCAGCCAAATATTTTTAGAAAATTGCATCCAGGCAACTCGTTCCATCCTTTCCCGATGTCAGAGCGTTTCGATCTCTTTCATCAGTTCGTCTACAATCTGATCTTCCGGTACGGTCCGCAGAATCTGCCCCTTTTTGAACAGAACGCCGCATCCATTGCCGCCAGCAACCCCGATATCCGCTTCTTTTGCTTCACCAGGTCCGTTGACAACACAACCCATGCAAGCGACGGTTATATTCTTGTGAACTGCTGCAAGGCGCCGTTCCACTTCATTGGCCAGCCCGATCAGGTCGATTCTCGTCCGTCCGCAGGTCGGGCAGGAAATCAGCCGGGCATACCCGGTGTCATATCCCAGCCCGGTCAGGATATCCCGTGCCGCGTAAATTTCCCGGACAGGCGAATCGGTCAGCGATACCCGGATGGTATCACCGATTCCGTCCAGCAACAGACTTCCGATACCGGCAGCCGATTTGATCAGGCCCATCCGTTCGGTACCGGCCTCGGTGACGCCAAGGTGCAGCGGATAGGAGCAGCACTGAGCAAGCATCCGGTAAGCCTTAACCATAATCGGAACACTGGTGGACTTCAGGGACAGTACAATCTGGTCAAAATCATATTTTTCCAGCAGCCGCATATGATAAAGGCCGCTTTCAACCAGTGCTTCGGCAGTCGGTCCGCCAAACTTTGCAAGGATTTCCTTTTCAACCGAACCTGAGTTCACGCCAATCCGAATCGGTACCCCTTTATTGCGGCAGGCATCCGCTACAGCTTTGACATGATCATCTGAGCCAATGTTGCCGGGATTGATACGGATTTTGTCAATGCCCGCATCCAGTGACTCCAGTGCCAGACGATAATCAAAATGGATATCCGCAACCAACGGAATGGAAATCGCTTCCTTAATCTTCGGAATCAGGGCGACCGCCTCATGGTCTGGAATCGCCACCCGCAGAATCTCACAGCCGGCAGCCTCCAGTTCCTTTGCCTGGCGGACATTGCCTTCGATATCGGTGCTGGGGACATTCAGCATCGACTGGATATAGATTTTCCCATCGCCGAGCGTCAGGTTTTTGAGCCGGACAGGGGTTACTTTACGCATAGCAAAACGCTCCTTTTCAATCTGCCTGTACACATCATGACAGAAACAGACATTTATCCTTATATTATATCATCTGCGAATCAGATTGACAATATCCTGGTAGGAAACAAAAATGACCAGTGCAATTACCAGAACGAATCCCGCAAAATGCACATATGCTTCGTATTCAGGCTTAATCCTTCTCCGGGTCACCGCTTCAAACAGCAGAAAAACCATCCGTCCGCCGTCCAGTGCCGGTATCGGAAGCAGGTTGAAAATACCCACATTGACGGTAATAAATGCAAACAGATTCATGACCGTCGACAATCCTGCCTTGGTCGCTTCACCGACCGCCTGCGCAGTCCCGATCGGCCCTGATAATTCAGAAACCGAAGCCTTTCCGGTAACCAGCTGACCAATCGAAATCCAGATCAGCCGTCCAATCGACGCAGTCTTGCCCAGCGAATACCCGAGCGTATTGATCAGCCCGCGCGGTTTTCCAACTACCTTAAAATCGATCACCAGTGTTCCGCCATCAATGGTAAATACCACATCCTGCAAAGAAACCTTTTCACCGTTGCGCTTCACCACCATATCTACAACCCCATCTTCATCGGTGGACAGTGCAAAAATTATATCGCTGTCTACCCACATCCGACGGCCATTGATCTCCATGATCTGATCCCCGACTTGTAACCCACTTGCCTGCGTGGTCGCGCCGTCCGAAAACTCGGCAATTGTTGTTGACGCTAGGGTCTTGTTGGGAGCAGTCAATGCCAGTACAATGATAAATCCCAGCACCAGATTCATTATCGCACCGGCGCAGACAATGATCATCCGTTTCCAGACCGGCTGGTTGCAGAAAGCCCGCGGATCATCCGACCCATCGCTCTCCCCTTCCATCGAGACAAATCCGCCAATCGGGAGCAGACGCCAGGAATAACGGGTCTCCTTTTTGCCAAACCGGAAAAGTGTAGGCCCCATTCCGATCGCAAATTCGTTGACCCGAACCCCGCACAGCCGTGCAGCAAAAAAATGTCCGCATTCATGAATGATAATAATGGCGGCAAAAATCAACAGTGTAAGCAGAATACTTTCCATGTGACCTCCCAAAATCAGATTTTGCTCAGGACAAACTGTCGTGCCTGCTGCTCAGCAGCAAGAATATTTTCCAACGTAACCGGCCCATCGCACTGCTCGCCCAGTACTTTACAGACCAGATCACCAATCTGCAAAAAGCTGATCTTTCCCTTCAAAAACAGCTCGACCAGCAATTCATTCGCTGAATTGACCAGTGTCGGATACAATCCGCCACGGGAAATTGCTTCCAGTGCCGCTTTCAGGCAGACAAAGGTCTCCAAATCAGGCTTATAAAAGGTCAGTTTTCCATAATCGGTCAGGCTCAGCCTTCCGGTTGGGCAAGCCGTCCGCTCAGGGTAAGTCAGCGCGTACTGGATCGGAATCTTCATATCCGGCACGCCCAGCTGCCCGATCACCGAATAATCGTCAAATTCAACCAGCGAATGGATTACGCTCTCCCGATGGACCACCACCTCAATCTGTTCCGGCCGTACATCGAACAGATGTACCGCCTCAATCACTTCCAGCCCCTTATTCATCATGGTTGCCGAATCAATCGTAATTTTGGCCCCCATGTTCCAGTTGGGATGTTTCAGAGCGCGGGCAGGGGTAATCTCTTCCAGATCTTTACGGGTCATCCCAAAGAACGGGCCGCCGGAAGCCGTCAGCAGTATTTTATTCAGATGGCAGTGCCGGTATCCTTCCAGGCACTGAAAAATCGCGGAATGTTCCGAATCGACCGGAAAGATTCGCACACCTTTTTCTGTGGCCTGTTTCATGACCAGCTCACCACCGGTTACCAGCGTCTCTTTGTTGGCCAGGGCCAGCGTATTTCCCGCCTCAATCGCCGCCAGCGTCGGACGGAGACCAACCATTCCCATCACCGAGTTGAGAACGATACCCGCCTGTTTATCTGCCGCCAGTTCACACAACCCTTCAATACCGGTCAGCACCTCAACGTTCAGATCCCGGACACGGGTGCAGAAACTTTGATAATGCGCCGGGTCGGCAATGCAGACCCGAGACGGGTGAAAAGCACGAACCTGTTCTTCCAGCTTCTGCTCACTGGTGTTGGCAGCAAGCGCATATACATGAAAGCCGTGTGCCCGGCAGACGTCCAGTGCCTGGGTACCGATTGAACCAGTTGAGCCGAGTATTGTGACATTTTTTTCCATATCCTTTTACCCATTCCTTTCTTTGACAAGCAATAAAGCTCTATAATGGAAAAGCAGCCCCGGTACAGATGGTCTGTCCGGGGCTCCGTGTTAGCTGACAATCGTCATAATGGGAAAATACTGTAAAATCAGGTAGATGGTCGGCGCAACAAACAAAAAACTGTCAAACCGGTCCATTACGCCGCCATGTCCAGGCATAATCTTGCCAAAATCTTTAATCCCGGTCTGTCTTTTGACGACCGAGGCCATCAGATCACCGACAATGCTGACCAGTGAACAGAAAATTGAAATCACTGCAATTGTTCCCCAGGAAAATGCCATCTGCACATGAAAGAAATACAGCTGATACTGCTGGTAACAAAAACAAGTCAGCATAAAAAAGATACAGCAACCAACTACGCCGCCGATTGCACCTTCAATCGTCTTATGCGGGCTGACCAGCGGTGCCATCTTATGCTTGCCAAACGCGCGCCCGGCGAAATACGCGCAGGAATCCGAAATCCACGCTGCAACACAGCAGAGCAAAACATACAAAATTCCATGATGATACCGGTCACGCATCAAAATGACAGTCGACAATGCAGTCGGAACTACCAACGAAATGAAAAACGAAATGGCTACCTCTTCAAAACGAATATCGTTATGGTAAAGCAGCAGCGAACCAAACATCAGAATAAAATAGCCGAGGGTGACATAAACCTGCATCCCGTGAATGCGCAGTGTGCTGAAAAACGGGATAACCAGTGCATAACCAAGTGAAAATACAAGCAGGGCTTTGGACTTGACATAACTGGTTGCATGAAGCAGTTCAAACACGGCAGCAGCACTGATCAGTGAAACCGCTATGTTCATCACAAATGTCTCATAAAAGGCAAAAACTCCCGCCAGGATAACCAGTGCCACAGCGGCGGATATAATGCGTTGTTTCATCAACAAAACCTGCCTTTCTGTCGGAAGTCTGCCTTATCCTTTGGCAAGACCGCCGAACCGCCGGGAACGACTGTTAAACTCCTCGATAGCGGTATCAAGGGTGGCCGGCTTAAAATCCGGCCACAGCACGCCGGACATAAACACATATTCCGCATACGCACACTGCCAGATCAGAAAATTGGACAGACGATATTCTCCACTGGGACGAATCATCAAATCAACATCCGGTATCCCATCGGTATACAGATAATGCGAAAACAGCGTTTCATCAATCTGTCCCGGTAATACCTTCCCAGCCTGCACATCCTCGGCAACCAGACGGGCAGCATGGGCAATCTCTGCCCTGCCGCCATAATTGATGGCAAGAATCAAGGTCAGCCCGGTTGCGTTTTTGCTTTTTTCCTCTGCCCGCTGCATCTTTGCCCGTATATCGTCGTCAAAAACTGAGCGGTCACCGATAAAACGGACACGGATGTTTTCCTTTGCGTAATCATCCATCTCATTGAGATAGGAACGAAGAAGCTCAATGATTGCGTTGACCTCATCCTTTGGACGTCTCCAGTTTTCTGTCGAAAAGACATAAGTCGTCAGATATTTCAGCCCGATTTTGTTGGCATAACGGGCAATATCCTTGAAGGTGGCAGCACCTGCACGATGCCCCATCTTTCGTGGAAGTCCCCGCTTTTTCGCCCAACGTCCGTTTCCATCCATAATAATGCCGACATGTGTCGGCAGATTTGTATGTTGTATCATTAGATCTCCTGGATCTCCTTGATCTTCTTTTCGGACATTGCATCCGCTTCTTTTACATACTTATCCGTAACTTTCTGGATATCTTTTTCAGCTTCTTTGACGTCATCTTCTGTGATCTCATTGTTTTTCTTCATAGCCTTGATCTTATCCATCGCGTCACGGCGGATATTACGCAGCGCAATTTTGCCGTCCTCGGTCATCTTATGGACTTCCTTGGCAAGCTCATTACGGCGTTCAGAGGTCATGGGCGGGAAAATCAGACGGATAACTGTACCGTCGTTGTTGGGATTAATGCCCAAATCCGAGGTCTGGATCGCTTTTTCTATACTCTTGAGGGTCGAACGGTCCCACGGCGCAATCATCAGCGTACGGGGATCAGGGACACTGATCGCCGCCATCTGGTTCAAAGGAGTCGGTGTACCATAATATTCAACTGTAATCCGGTCAAGAACCGCAGGATTCGCACGTCCGGCACGGATGGTATTAAAATTGGAATTAAGTGCGTTCAGTGCCTTTTGCATCTTGCCTTCTGATTTTTTGATTTCTTCTTTGGTGGTCATAAAAATACCTGCCTTTCAAAAATGGATTATTCAGGGAGCACAAGAGTGCCAATATCTTCTCCGCTTACAGCGCGGACAATATTCTGCGGATCACTCAGATCAAATACCAGCATCGGAAGGTGATTATCCTTACACATCGAAGCTGCCGTTGCATCCATAACGCCAAGGTTTTTGGCGAGAACTTCGCTGACTGTCAGCGTATCATATTTAACCGCATCATCATATTTATGCGGGTCTTTGTCATATACACCATCAACCATTGTTGCTTTAAATACAACATCCGCATTAATTTCAGCAGCGCGCAGTGAAGCGGCGGTATCAGTCGAGAAGAAAGGATTACCGGTTCCACAGCCGAATACGACGACGCGGCCTTTTTCCAGATGACGGACCGCACGATTGCGGATATACGGTTCAGCGACCTGCTGCATCGCAATAGCAGTCTGTACCCGGACGTCAACACCCAGATGTTCCAGCGCGTCAGCGACAGCCAGCGCATTCATTGCAGTTCCCAACATACCGATATGGTCGGCACGGGTACGATCCATCGAACCGGAGCTGCGTCCTCTCCAGAAGTTGCCGCCGCCGACAACGACTGCGATCTGCGCACCAAGCGCGGCAGCGTCCCGGATTGCTTCGCAGATCGGATTGATAATATCATAATTCAATCCGAATTTCTGATCACCGGCCAGTGCTTCACCGGACAACTTCAACAAAATACGGTTATATTTCAAATCCATAATCGTTCTACCTCTCAAACATACTTGTATTTCTCCCTTATTTTACATGATATTTTGCTTATTGTAAAGAGAAAGTTTGTAAATATTCAGGCATTATCCTTTTTCTGACCGCAGGACATGCTTACTGCACGGTCAAGGGTTGACCTTTTTCTGCAAATGCGGTAAAATGTACTATATCTGACTTTATTTTGAACACATGATTTCTTTGAAAGGAGTCTGACATGATGACGATTATCTCTCCCTCCCTTTTAGCGGCGAACTTTGCCTGTCTTGATCGGGAATTGGAGCGTATCACCCAGGGCGGTGCACAATGGCTGCATCTGGACGTGATGGATGGGATTTTTGTCCCCAACATTTCTTTCGGCATTCCGGTGATTCAGTCGCTCCGCAAGGTTTCCGCGCTGACTTTTGATGTACACCTGATGATTCAGCAACCGCTTTGTTACGTTCAGGCATTTGCCGACGCGGGTGCCGATATTCTGACCTTCCATCTGGAAAGCAGTTCTGACCCCAGCGTGACAATTGAGGAGATCCACCGCTGCGGGATGAAGGCTGGTATCTCGATAAAGCCCGGAACGCCGGTCGAAGCAGTCTATCCCTATCTTGACCGGATCGAATTGCTGCTGGTGATGAGTGTCGAACCAGGATTTGGCGGACAAAAGTTCATGCCGGAATGTCTGGACAGAATCCGCGCGCTGCGCGGGAAAGCACCTGCTCTGGACATCAGTGTCGATGGCGGTATCAATGCACAAACTGGCGCGGCCTGCCGGGAAGCAGGGGCAAATATCCTGGTGGCCGGTTCCTATGTATTTGGTGCACAGGATGCCGCCGCTGCGATTGCCTCGTTGCAATGACAGGAGCATGCTATGGGGCGTAAAATCAAACATTATTCCTCCGGCTATCAGATCCGGCGAAAAAAGCAGCGTCGGGTATTGAGCAGTATTCTTTTTGGATTGCTGCTGGTGTTCCTGGTCTTTGTCGGATATGCCGGTGCGCGTACACTCAATGAAATGCGGATTCAGCAGGGAGAAGAACAATCCCGGCCCGGCAGTTCTGCCACTTCTGAGGAGCTTTCCTCCATACCGGAAAGCAATTCTATTATGTCCGAACCGGATACCGACTCAGGCGGGCAGCAGGAGAGCTCAGAGCCAGACAGTGACAGTAAAGCGGAAACACTTTACACAAAATACGGCGATGCAGAGGGCTGGTACCAGCCCGTAAAGGAGAATCCCTTTACAAAATATGGCGCATCTGTCGCCAGCTATACTCCCCTGCGCGATATTCCGAAATCTGCCGATCTTGAACCGCTTCAGGCGGTAACCATGCCGCTGGAAACGGCACTTTCCGCTGATGAAACAGCCGCTTTCCTGGATGCCATCGACACGGAAAAATACAACGCAGTTGTTGTACCGCTCAAAGACTCTGACGGAATCATCTATTATGCGACCGGTGTTTCGCTTGCCTATTCCTGCGATGCAGTTTCCAACAAACAGGTTGATCTGGAATCTGTCATCAATGCGATCAAAAACCATGGGCTCAAACCGGTTGCTTCCATCTATTCACTGCATGATCATACTGCTGCCCACACCCGCTATGGAACCTCCTACTTCTGGATGAACGACGGCTCCACCACCTGGCTGGACGCCAAGGTTATCAACGGCGGACAGCCCTGGATGAACCCTTATTGCAGCGCGACGGTTGATTATCTGACTGCCATTGCTGCCGAGATTGATCAGGCGGGTTTTGTAGACCTGATCGTCTACGGCAACCAATACCCCGATTCCACCCTTCAGCAGAAACTGGGGTTGGGTGAAACCGGCGGGGTTTCAAAAACCGACCAGCTCCAGGCTGTGCTGGAAGCAATGCAGCAGGCAGCGCCCGGACTCCGGGTGGTTCCCGCTTATCAGGGGGCCTGCTACACCGAAGGGGTTAACACTCAGGTGTATACCACAACACCAAACG
>DCTE01000222.1:0-2399 GCA_002329405.1 Ruminococcaceae bacterium UBA1448
TATTACTTCCGTCAGAAAGTGCTTCCCGTTACCAACTGCCTACCCGGCGCGTTGGCAAAGGCTGTTATTTTCACAATCGAGGCCATCGGTAGCGCATGTATGCGCTTCGTGGCCGACCAACGCGAACAAGGGAGCGAGCAACCAGCTGGATTGTTGCTCTGCGCCGCGAACAAGTCAGCCCGGACACTGCGCCGGGCCTTGAAAAAATTGGAGAATGTGGTAAAATAGAGAAGAATAAGTCAGGTTTTGAATGTTAGGAGCTGTTGTATGCCTGGACGCTACGTGCATCGTATCTCGTTTTACCGTAATAGACGTGACCGCTTTACCCGGTTTACATTTTGTCTCGGCTGCTGTCTCGCTTCCCTGTCACTGGGGGCGGGACTTTTCCTGTTGGATAATTTCGCGGCTTCCCGGCCTGTCTTCGCACAGGACAGGATCGCGGATCTTTCTTCCGCAGATGGCCCTAACCCGGAGGATATCCCCGCTGCCGTTGAACCAGTCGGCGCGGTTTACGGCTGGCAGACCGACCCGAATGGTCTGACCATCTATATCGGCCAGAACGGCCTGCCCGCTGAGGGACTGACGGTCGTCGGTCAGGATACCTACCTTTTTGAACATGGCTGTCCGCAGACCGGATTTGTCGAGTTTGAACTCGGCTTGCGCTGCTTTGGCGACGACGGCGTTATGTATACCGGCAGCTTTTCTGTCGACGGAAAATATTACTTTGCTGCGCCGGATGGCATTCTGGCGACCGGTTGGACGAATACTTCCGCCGGTTTGCGCTACTATAATAACGATGGTGTGATGCAGAGCGGGCTTGTCATGATCGACGGCTCCCTGTCGCTGTTGGACAGCAACGGTGCGCCTGTCTCCGGCTGGTCGGAAGAATTCGACGGCATCTATTGGCGCGATCAGTGGGGGAAGACGGTCTCCGGTGAAATCGAAATCGACGGCGTTCCTTACCTGTTCGATGATTCAGGGAGACTGGTCACCGGCTTGGTGCAGATGTCCGACGGCGTCCGGTATTATGACGCCAATGGACGGATGTGCACCGGAAAGGTGGAAATCGACGGAATTGCCTATCAGTTTGGAGAGGATGGTCTTATGCTCGAAAATGTGCAGCTTGATGTCCCGGTGATCCTGCAAAACCCCGCACTGCCCAATGGATGCGAGGTGACAAGCCTTGCAGAGGTCTTGCAGTATTACGGCTTTTCAGTCAGCCATACCGAGCTTGCTCAAAAATATCTTCCGACTGGAAAAATTACCTATCAAAACGGGATGATGTCGGTACCTGACCCCGAAACTGCTTATGTCGGCGACCCTGCCACCACTTCCGGCTGGTACTGTTTTGAAGGGCCGATTGTTGAGGCTGCAAACGACTATCTCAAGGACGCTGGTTCCGAGTTGACCGCAATATCTGTCACCGGCGCTGACTTGGATGAACTCGCCGGGTGGCTGCAAAAGGGCCGTCCGGTGATTGTATGGGTCACCCAGCAGCTGGCTGACGTCCGCAGGACCGGCTACACCTGGATGCTGCCCGACGGCACGACCGAACACCCTTATGGTGGGCTGCACTGCGTTGTATTGTCCGGCATTGACGACGACACCGTAACGCTCACTGACCCGATCTATGGTGAATGGGAGGCGGAACGCGGCCGGTTCGCGGAGATCTTCGCAGGAATGGGCAGCCGGGCGGTTGTGATCACGGATGGAGAATAACTGCTGTATACATGCGGTTTGAACAGGCGGAACTGCTCCGCGGGAGGTTTTGATGAATATTGATGAACTGCGGGCCAAAGCCCTGCTGCTGCCGCTGGAACCCGGATGCTATCTGATGAAAGACAGGACCGGCGAGATTATCTATGTCGGCAAGGCCAAGGCCCTCAAAAACCGGGTGGTCAGCTATTTCCGCGAAAATTCCTCCCATACCGAAAAGACGAGACAGATGGTCAGCTGTGTCAATGACTTCGATTTCATCGTCACAGCAAGCGAATTTGAAGCGCTGGTGCTGGAATGTTCGCTGATTAAGCACTACCGCCCGAAGTACAACATCCTCATGATGGACGACAAGGGCTACCACTATATCCATGTCACCGACGAGGAGTTTCCACGCATCGAGGCCGTTATGCAGAAACCACAAGATAACGGGCTGCTGATCGGGCCGTATATGAGCGGGTTTGTCGTGCGGGAGACGGTCGAACAGGTCGGGCTGATCTTTAAGCTGCCGACCTGCAACCGCAGGTTCCCGCAGGACTTTAAAAAGGCAAGGCCCTGTCTCAATTTCCATATCAAACGCTGCATGGGATTATGCCAGGGCAAGATATCCCGTGGGGAGTATCAGAACATCATCGACGAAGCGGTCGAATATATCCGCGGCGGCGGTACGGCGTCAATCGACG
>DCTE01000222.1:2407-5530 GCA_002329405.1 Ruminococcaceae bacterium UBA1448
TTCCGACGCACTCGACTTTGAGCGGGCCGCAAGGCTGCGGGATCAGCTGGCGGCAATTAAGCGGATTTCTGAAAAACAGACTGTCTTTCTGGGGGAAGACCGGCAGATGGATGTCTGGGGGTTCGCTGAAAACGGCGGGCTGGTCAGCTGCGTGATTCTCAAGATACGCGAGGGAAAAATTGCCGACAAGGAAAACTTTACCTTCGATAAACAGGGCAGTGCCGACGAAGTCCGCGAGGAATTCATCTATCGGTATTATACCGGGCGGGAGGATATCCCCAAGGCGGTTGTGCTGGATAAAGCAGCTGCTGATATGGAAATGTTTGCTGAGTTTCTGCGGGTGCAGTGCGGGCACAATGTCCAGGCTGTTGTTCCGCAGAGGGGCGAACGCAAAAAGCTGATGGAGATGGCGCAGAATAACGCCCTCGAACAGCTCGCGCACAAGATCAAGCGTACCGGACGGGAGGTCGCCGCACTCGAAGAATTGCAGCGGCTGCTCGGGATGCCGGCAACGCCCATCTATATCGAGGCTTACGATATTTCCAACTGGGGTGAGACCGGACGGGTCGGCGGGATGATCGTCTTTGAAAACGGACGGCCGCTGAAAAAGGCGTACCGGCGGTTTGCAATCCGCGACGTGGTCGGCCAGGATGACTACGGGTCAATGCGGGAGGTACTGAGAAGACGTTTTGTCCGGTATCTGGACGGCGATCCCGGGTTTTCAAGGCTGCCGGATTTGATTTTGCTGGACGGCGGCAAGGGACATGTCAACGCGGTCGCGCCGGTGCTTGAGGAACTCGGGATTCACACCGCGCTGTTCGGCATGGTCAAGGATAACCGGCATAGAACCCGTGCGCTGACGACCGGGGAAGGGGAGATTGCCCTTTCGATGACCCGCTCGGCGTTTACGATGGTGACGGCGATACAGGATGAGGTGCACCGGTACGCGATTGCTTATCAGCGGATGCTGCATAAAAAGGCGGATATGACCTCGAAGATCAAAGAGGTGCGCGGGATTGGCGACGTCAAACTGAAAAAGTTTATGGCAAAATGGCCGACGAAGCCCAAAATGAAGGCTGCAACCGCACAGGAATTGATGGATGAACTGAAAATCAACGAACAGACCGCCAAGGACTTGATCGCGGTCATTGCGGAATTATAAAACCAGCTGTCCATCTGTTCGACCGACGCGCAGAGCGTCGGGGTTGGATTACGCACAATGTGGGTACGGTAATGATATAAAAGTTTAGGTCAAGCCTTTTCAAAGGATTGCAGGTCCAGGACAGCGTCCTGGTCGCTCTCCGCAGAGAGCGAAATCTTTTCTCCCAAAATTAGCTCAGCAAGGGGTAGTCCAATGCCCGCAGGCATTGGACGTAGGGGACGCATAGCAAGGGCGTCCCCTATGGAAAAAGCCCGCTCGATGCGGGCTTTTTCCATAAACGAGCGAGCCTGTTTCTTTCGACTTACACAGTCAGGTAAAAATACGTCGGCCGGCACGGCGCTGACAAGTTTTCGACTGCTATCCCCACCGACTGTCCGGTGGACAGTCGTGTGGCGGTACAACCTCCCGGCGGAATGATGTGAGTGTATGACAAAACTCTCTCCGTCATTGCTTGCGCGGTGACACCTTTCTCAAAAGAGAGGCTTTTGGTGCAGCATTCCAACCTTGCGAAAATAAACACAACAAAAACCAGCTCCCTTCGCCGTTTGACGAAAGAAGCTGGTTTTGTAATATCAATTATTTTGTGCGCCCGATGTCGTGACGGTAGTGAACATCGGTGAAGTGGATTTTTTCAACGCCCGCATATGCACGGCTGAGCGCTTCATCCAGCGTCTTTCCGGTCGCGGTTACGCCGAGAACACGCCCGCCAGCTGTGACAAACTTGCCGTCAACCAGCTTGGTTCCTGCATGATAGACCGTTACGCCCTCAGCCTGACCCTTTTCGTCCAGACCGGTGATCTCGTATCCGCTCTGGTACTTGACAGGATAGCCGCCCGATGCCATGACAACACAGGCTGCTGTCTCATCCGAGAACTCAACCGGTACTTCACTCAGTCTGCCAGCCTGTACAGCCATCATGATCTCCAGCAGGTCGCTTTTCAGAAGCGGCAGGACAACCTGCGTCTCCGGGTCGCCGAAACGGCAGTTATATTCGATAACCTTCGGGCCTTTGGGGGTGATCATCAGGCCAAAGTACAGGCAGCCTTTGAAGGTACGGCCTTCCTTGTTCATCGCGTCGATGGTCGGTAGGAAAATCTTTTCCATGCACTCGGCTGCAACCTCGGGGGTATAGAACGGGTTCGGGGCAATCGTACCCATGCCGCCGGTGTTTAGGCCCTCGTCGTTGTCGTTTGCGCGCTTGTGATCCTTGGAGGAGATCATCGGAACAACAGTCTTACCATCAGTAAAGGACAGTACCGAAACTTCCGGCCCGGTCAGGAACTCTTCAATGACAACGCGGCGTCCCGAATCGCCGAACTTGCCTTCGCTCATCATCTCGTGGACAGCTTCGACAGCTTCGGCTTCATTTGCGGCGATGATAACGCCTTTGCCCAGTGCAAGGCCGTCCGCCTTGATAACGGCAGGATAGCTGTTCTGCGCTTTCAGGTAGGCGATGGCTGCATCCTCGTCCTCAAAAGTCTCATAGGCAGCGGTCGGGATGCCGTATTTCTTCATCAGGTTTTTCGAGAAAACCTTGCTTGCTTCGATCTGGGCAGCTTTTGCGCTGGGACCAAATGCCGGGATGCCAGCTTCTTCCATCGCGTCGGCCATGCCTGCGGCGAGGGGATCGTCAGGCGCGACAACCGCAAATTCGATGCCTTTTTCCTTGGCAAACGCGACCATGCCCTCTTTGTCCATGACATTGATGGGGGCCGTATGGGCAACTGCGCTGATGCCGCCGTTGCCCGGCGCGCACCAAAGCTCGGTGACTTTGGGGGATTTGAGCAGTCCCAGGACGATGGCGTGTTCACGTCCGCCGGAACCGATTACCAGTACTTTCATCTGAAAGTCCACCTTTCGATTGAGATGTATTCGTGTGTTGTATAAACAGGGGATAGGGAGACGATAAAACGGTTGATTCTGCGTTTAAGTGGAAGCTGTGTGCTTGCCGGCGGCTGGCT
>DCTE01000078.1 GCA_002329405.1 Ruminococcaceae bacterium UBA1448
GTCAAAGGGCTGATTGACGAAGTCCGGGCAAAAGGGAATGTTATCCTGTTTATTGACGAGGTACATACCCTCGTCGGCACCGGAGATTCGGAAGGTTCGATGAGCGCCGCCAATATCCTCAAGCCTGCTCTTTCCCGCGGGGAGATTCAGGTGATCGGTGCGACTACCTTTACTGAATACCGTAAGAATATCGAAAAGGACGCAGCACTCGAACGGCGTTTTCAGCCGGTCAGCGTTGATGAACCGACGATTGCTCAGACGATTGAGATTCTGCGGGGGATCGTTGAGTATTATCAGCAGCACCACAAGGTGTATATCCCGGATGATATCCTGATCGCCTGTGCGAATCTGTCAGAGCGGTATATCACCGACCGTTTCCTTCCTGATAAGGCAATTGACCTGCTGGATGAATCGGCTGCCTGTGCTTCGATTAAGAGTACTGTCCTGACGGAAGTAGAAAAGCTCAACCGTCAGCTCAAGGAATTGACCGATCAGGAACAGGAGCTGACTTCTGCCAGTGAGATGGATTATGAAGCCATCGCGAAGGTCAAAGGCGGTATCATCAACGTAAAAGAACAGCTCAAGGAACTGGAACCCCAAGTCCGTGATGTACGGGTCACGATAGAAGATGTCGCCCGTGTCATCGAACTGTGGACCGGTATTCCGGCTGAAAAAGTCAGCGAGGACGTCGGTGCCAAGATGCGCAGCCTGGAAGCTGAGTTGAAGGCTCGGATCATTGGTCAGGATCAGGCTATCGACGCGGTCGTTGCTGCAATCCGCCGGTCAAAGGTGCATCTGTCAGCCAAGAGACGTCCTGCATCCTTTATCTTTGTTGGTCCGACCGGCGTCGGTAAGACAGAGCTGTCAAAAGTGCTAGCGGAAGGGCTGTTCGACAACAAGGTTGATCCGCTGATCAGGGTAGATATGTCGGAGTATATGGAAAAACACACCGTTTCCCGACTGATCGGCTCGCCTCCTGGCTATGTCGGATTTGATGAGGCCGGCCAGTTGACTGAAAAGGTCCGCCGCCGTCCATATTCTGTCGTACTGTTTGATGAGATTGAAAAGGCTCACCCGGATGTCATGAACATCCTGTTGCAGATTCTCGATGAAGGCAGAATCACAGATGCGCAGGGACGTACCGTCAACTTCGAAAATACGGTGGTCATCATGACCAGTAACGCCGGTTCGAGCGATAAAACCGGAATTGTCGGCTTTAACAAGACACAGGCGGAAATTTCCAGAGAAAAGGCACTCAACGCACTCTCTCAATTTTTGCGTCCTGAGTTTATGGCCCGCGTGGATGAAATTGTCGTCTTTAATCCGCTGTCAGAAGAATCTTTGTGTAAGATCGCTGATTTGGCAATGAAGGAAATGGTCGGTCCGCTGCAGGATCTTGGTTATTCTTTCGAATACGACGAAAAAGCACTGCGGATGCTGGCGCACAAGGGCGGCGGCAAGTATGCGGCACGTGATCTTCGCAGCACCATTCGCCGTGAGGTGGAGGACCGCATCGCTTCGCTGATTTTGGAAAGCATTCCCGATAAAAAGAAGATCTTTGTGTCGGCTGACGACCAGAATATTCTGGTTACACTCGGCTGATCACAACCGGAAGGGCGCCGTTTTGCGGTGCCTTTCTTGCTGTACAGCAGTATCGGATATCTGCGTTTGTATAGATGTAAAAAAAATATGAAGTTTGTGAATACAAAGTAAATAAAATCGTCTGCTGGCAGCAAAATCTGCTACAATAAATAGGATAAGCGCAGGAGCGCTCTCGACATAAAACTTCCTGTCAGGCAGGAGAAAGGCTGAATATTATGCTCAGAAGCATGACCGGATACGGAAGAGGCCATCAGGTGGTTGGAAATTACGACATTACCGTCGAAGTCAAATCGGTCAACCATCGTTATTTTGAATTTACTTCCCGTATTCCCAAGGCATATCAATTTCTTGAGGAAAAAATCAAGACTGCTGTCCAAAACGGCTGTTCCCGCGGTAAGGTCGAGGCTTCCGTTTCGATTCAGCTGATCGGCGGCGGAGAAAATGAGGTCACTCTCAATGTCGATATCACCCGAGGCTACCTGGCGGCACTGCGCAGCAGTGCCGGTGAACTGGATCTGCTGGACGATCTGCGCCTGTCCGATCTGGTCCAATTCCCGGACATTTTTACGGTTCGCAAACGGGAACTTGACCCGGAAGAGGTGTGGGAAGCGGTGCGCGGCGTTGCAGAACAAGCGGTTCACTCTTTTGTGCAGATGCGGGAAAAGGAAGGCCGGCAGCTCAAGGAAGATCTTGCAGGCCGGCTGGAAAATATCGCTGGAACCCTTTCCTTCATTGAAGAACGCGCACCTGTACTTAAAGAAGAATACTACAACCGGCTGTATCAGAAAATCACCGAACTGTTGGCAGATAAAAACATCGACGAGACCCGTCTGGTGACCGAAGCTGCAATCTTTGCCGACCGCGTCGCGATTGATGAAGAGACGGTCCGGCTGCGCAGTCATCTGAAACAGTTTGCCGAGCTGCTGGAAACCGATCAGCCGGTCGGCCGCAAACTGGACTTTCTGGTTCAGGAAATGAACAGGGAAACCAACACGATCGGTTCCAAATGCCAGGATGTTGATATCACCCGCCGGGTGGTAGACATCAAATCGGAGATTGAAAAGATCCGTGAGCAGATACAGAACCTGGAGTAACAGTTGAAAGGGATGAGACAGATGAAACTGATCAATATTGGCTTTGGCAACATGGTATCCGCCGGACGTATTATTACAATTGTCAGCCCGGAATCGGCACCGATCAAACGAATCATTCAGGACGCGCGGGACAATGGTGTGCTGATCGACGCGACTTATGGGCGCCGGACCCGTGCAGTGATTGTCATGGACAGCGGTCATGTCATTCTGTCCGCAATCCAGCCGGAAACGGTTGCAAACCGTTTTGTCCAGAATGATGAGATGGAAGAGGAGAATGAAGATGAGTAAAGGCATTTTGCTGGTGCTGTCCGGCCCGTCGGGCAGCGGCAAAGGGACGATACTCGGGGAATACAGCAAGGATCACCCACTGTATTTTTCAGTGTCCAATACCACCCGCGCACCCCGTCCAGGGGAAATTGATGGTGTACATTATCATTTTATCTCCCGCGAGGAGTTTGAAAACAAAATCGCTGCCGGCGGGATGCTGGAGTATGCGCAATATTGTGATAACTACTATGGCACCCCTCGAGATAAGGTGGAGGAACAGACGGCAAAAGGCGTCAATGTTATGCTGGACATTGAAACCCAGGGTGCGATGAACGTTCGCGCTTCCTGCCCGGAAGCAGTACTATGCTTTGTTGTACCGCCTTCGATGGAAGTGTTGCGTCACCGATTGACCCGCCGTGGAACCGAAGATGAGGAAACGGTCAATAAGCGTCTTGCACAGGCACTCAATGAGATCCGTCTGATCGACCGGTACGATTTTGTCGTCATCAACGACGCGCTGGAAGATGCCGTTGCCGATTTCGCCGAAATCGTCGCAATTTCCCAGGCTGCCGCTTCCGGGACACTGTCCCCTGAGCAGCAGGCCCAACTCACCCAGATGAAAGAAAAATCCGCCGCCTTAAAGGCCACAGTTAAAAAGGAGTTTTTATTATGATGCACAGACCTTCCGCCCCCGAACTTCTCAAACCCGGACAGAGCTATTANNTCTCGTTGTCGCTGTTGCAAAACGTGCCAGAGAAATCTCTCAGATTGCTGATGAAAGACATGATATCCTGACCGAAAAACCGGTCAAAATGGCAGTTGAAGACTTCGCAAAAGGCCGCTATAAAATGATCGAAAGCGAAGATATCGGGGTTATTCATGAACGCGCAGTCACTTCGGCTGACGCGGCTGATCTGGACGACACAATTCTGGAATAATTATTCATTCCTTGGCGTGCAGAACAACAGCAGGGAGGGGTTGACATGCCGCTGGTGGCAAAGGTTGCAGTTGAAAAGACCGGGTTCACTTTTGATAAACTATTTTCATATGCGATACCTGATGCCTTGCAACCGGCGATCTGCCGCGGTGTTCGGGTGANNTGGTCCCATTTGGGAAAGGAAACCGTCTTTCCCAGGGAATGGTTTTTTTGGTCGAAGAAGAAAAAGCAATCGGACTCAAGCCAGTTATTTCAGTGCTGGATGAAGCCCCGGTTCTGACAGAAGAAGGATTCGCAATCGTTTCATTTATGGTGGACACTACCTTTTGCACCTATTACGACGCGGTTCGCTGCCTGATACCTTCCGGCCTTTCGGTCGCTGCGGCGACCCGCTTTTCCATTGCACCTGGTTTTTATCATGACACGATTCCCAACATGCCTCCCGAACAGCAACAGCTAATCCGACTGATGCTCAGTGCGGATGGGCAGCGGGAACTCGATCTGTTGTTTACCGGGCCGGGTTCAGGGAATCGAATCCTGATTGCAGAGGCAATGTCTGAAAAAGGCATTCTTGTCAAAGAGACACTGGTCACCCGAAAAGTTGGAGATAAAATCATCCGGCTGGTTTCGGTTGCACCTGGAATTGACCCAGACAGCGGTTTTACCCCCAAACAACGGGAAGTCCTGCGGGTTTTGCAGGAACATGGTGCTTTGCCGGAAAAGGAAGCTGCTTATCTGGCTGGTGTGAGCGAATCAGTGGTCAAAAACCTGATCCGAAAAGAAGTTCTGCTGGAGACTGAAAAAGAAATACTTCGTACCCCGTTGCCCCGGATACCGATGGATGCTTCTAAAATCCTGTTGTCCGCCAAGCAGCAGGAAGTTTATGAAGGCATTTCTGCGCTTTACCAGGCCGATGAAGCAAATGTCGCGCTGTTGTTTGGCGTAACCGGTTCGGGAAAAACCTCAATCTTTATCCGGCTGATTGAAGACGTCCTGTCAGATGGTCGTCAGGTTATCCTGATGGTGCCGGAGATTGCTCTGACTCCGCAGATGCTGGCTAAATTCCGTGGATATTTTGGCAACGCAGTCGCGGTCATCCATTCCAGCCTGTCGGTCGGCGAACGTCTGGATGAAAATAAACGCATTGTCAGTGGACAGGCAAAAATTGTCATCGGAACCCGAAGCAGTGTTTTTGCGCCCTGTGAAAACATCGGACTGATTATCATGGATGAAGAAGGGGAACATTCCTATAAAGCGGATTCTTCCCCGCGCTATCATGCCCGGGAGATTGCCAAGCTGCGCTGTGTCCGGCATAAGGCAACACTTCTGCTGGCCTCAGCGACACCAAGTGTAGAGAGTTTCCATGCCGCCCGGACTGGACGGTACCATCTGTTTACATTGACAGAACGCTTTGGAACAGCTGACCTGCCGGATGTCCGGCTGATCAACATGATGCAGGAGGAACAGAACTTCAACTTTTCTCCGATCAGCGACCAACTGGCCTAAGCACTGCTGCAAAACTATGAACAGGGTCAGCAGTCGATCATTCTGATTAACCGGCGGGGATATTCAACCTTCGCCGTCTGTCTTGACTGCGGCGAGGTTGTCCGTTGTCCCAATTGCAGCGTCTCACTGACCTATCACAAGGCAAACGGTTATCTGATGTGCCACTACTGCGGCTATACCAGAAAACTGGAAGAACCCTGTTCCTCCTGTGGTTCTAACCATCTGCGGACGGTTGGCACCGGCACCCAGCGGGTGGAAGACCTGATCGCCAACCGGATTCCGTCGGCACGTCTGCTGCGGATGGACACTGACACAACCTATTCCAGATACGCCTACGAGGAAAAGTTTTCCCAGTTTGAGGCAGGGGAATACGATATCATGATTGGCACTCAGATGGTCGCAAAAGGGTTAAACTTTCCAAATGTCACCTTAGTCGGTGTTCTGGGCGCGGACCAGTATCTGTATTCCGGGGATTTCAGAAGCGGTGAAAAAACTTTTTCGCTGATCACTCAGGTCGTCGGTCGAAGCGGGCGGTATGAAAAGCACGGCTGTGCCTATATCCAGACGATTTCACCCGAACATCCTGTTATTCAGGATGCCGCGCGGCAGGATTATGAGGCATTTTATGCAGACGAAATCATCATGCGTAAGACCGCTTTGCAGCCGCCGTTTTGTGATCTGGCTGTCATTGGCCTGTCCAGCAGCGACGAATCCGCGGTCCGCCAGACGGCAGAACAGCTGCATGCCCTGCTCAGGCAGGCACTGACCGATGTGGTTCCACAGTTGCCCTGTGTACTTCTCGGGGTATCGGAAGCGGGCGTTTACCGCCTTAATGGACGGTTCCGTCTGCGGATTATCCTCAAATGCAAAAATAACCGTCGGTTCCGCAATCTGCTGCGTGGAGTTATCGCACAGGCGGCAGGAAACCGGCTTTTCTCCAAAACCAGTATCTATGTGGATATGAATGGGGATATTGGCTAAGATAGTAAAGGATGAAACAAAATGGCTATTCGTAATATGGTATATGAAGGAGACCCGATGCTCCGTAAGACCTCTCGTGAGGTCACAGTTTTTGATGAAAAGCTCGGTACACTGCTGGACGATATGGCAGAGACAATGGCTCAGCATCAGGGTGTCGGCCTTGCAGGTGTTCAGGTCGGCATTCTGCGCCGGGTGGTCGTAATCGATATTGGCGAAGGACGTATCGAACTGATCAACCCAACCATCACCCGCTCTTCCGGTTCGCAGGAGGGAAGTGAAGGCTGCCTGTCCTTCCCGGGGCAGTACGGCATTGTTGAACGGCCCGACTCGGTTACCGTTCATGCACAGGATCGGCATGGCAACTGGTTTGATATCACCGGAACTGGCCTGCTGGCGCGTGCTTTCTGTCATGAGATCGACCACCTGGACGGCATCGTCTTTAAAGACCACGCCTCCCGGATGCTGGACCCGGATGAGCAGCCACCAAAAAATAAAAGACGGGTCAAGGCACATGTCAAGGTCAAAAAGTAAGGGGCGTTTGATATGAATATTGTCTTTATGGGGACTCCTGATTTTGCGGTTCCTTGTTTGCAAAAACTGCTGGATGCCGGATACCCGGTTACGGGTGTCTTTACCCAGCCGGATAAACCGAAAGGCAGAGGATATAAGCTGGTGCCACCGCCAGTTAAAGAACTGGCAATGGCACATGACATTCCCGTTTTCCAGCCGGCCAGCCTGCGCAATGATGAGGCATATGAACTGCTCAAAAGCTGTGCGCCCGACCTGATTGTCGTTGTTGCATACGGTAAGATTCTGCCCAAACGGGTGCTGGAACTGCCGCAGTACGGCTGTATCAATGTACACGCTTCACTGCTGCCCCGGTACCGCGGTGCAGGCCCCATCCAGTGGGCAATTCTCAACGGTGAATCTGAGACGGGTATCACGACGATGTATATGGGAGAAGGCCTGGACACCGGCGACATGCTGGAACAGGTTAAAACTCCGATTGGAGAGAATGAAACGGCAGACGAACTATATACCCGTCTATCTAAAATGGGTGCTGAAACGCTGCTCGTGACACTGCAAAAGCTGGAAGCCGACGCTTTGCTGCGGACACCGCAGGACGACAGTCTGTCCTGTTATGCACCGATTCTGGACAAGAGCTTGTGCCCGCTTGATTTTAACAAAACAGCCCGCGAGCTTCACAACCAGATTCGTGGATTGTCTTCCTGGCCGGCTGCAACCACCACCTATAAGGGTAAACGGCTCAAAGTATATGAAAGCCGTCTGGTCTCGATGAGCGGTCAGCCTGGCGAGATTCTGGATACCAAACGGTTTATCGTTGCCTGTAAGGAAGGCGCGCTGCAGCTGGTTTCGGTTCAGTATGAAGGCGGACGCCGGATGGATGGCGACGCATTTTTACGGGGAAGACCCCCAGTGCCAGGAGAAAAGCTCGGCGAATAACGGATATTTGATGGAGGAGATTGCATGCCGGCTCGCAAAATATCTGCCCGTGAAGCAGTTTATAAAGGACTATTGCGGATGCAGAAGGGGGCCTATTCCAACCTCCTTCTGGACAGCCTGCTGTCAGAACTGGACGACGGCAGAGAGCGGCAGTTTGCTGCCCAGCTGTTTTATGGAGTGCTTGAACGGGATGTGACCATCCGCTGGATCATCCGCAGCCTGACCGGAAAACCGGAAAATAAGCTGGATGATGAAGTAGTTGCGGCTTTATCAATTGCCCTTTACCAGATTAAATGGATGGACAGTGTGCCGGACGCCGCGGCAGTCAACGAAAGCGTAAACCTGATTCGACACTCAAAAAAGAAAAGTGCCGCCGGATTTGTCAACGGAGTTCTGCGCAATTTCCTTAGAAAGGAAGGTCAGCTCCCTCTGCCGGAAGA
>DCTE01000009.1 GCA_002329405.1 Ruminococcaceae bacterium UBA1448
CATCCCGACCCAAATATAAAAAAGGAATCATCCCGCTTCCGGTCGGACTGGGTACGGAATCCAGCGGGCAACAGAGTATTCCTCAGCCGTCTTCACGATCAGAATAAAAAAGCATGACTATCCAGAAAGGGAGCGAACGTACATGACAGAAAATCAGAGCATCAGCTTACTTCCAAAGAGTGAGCGGGAACGACAGAGAACACTTAAATTTTTACAGCTTTATCAATCACTTGACCCTGTAGACCGGGCAAAAGTCTATGGGTATGCTTCACAGAAGTTAGAAGCATCCAAAGACTTCCAACAGATTTATCAAGAACTGGGCAAGGACAGCCGGACAGAAGTTCGTGAATATGTGTACCAGATGTTGCAATCCCCAAAATATCAGCAGAATAGAGTAAAAAAACGAATTGGCAATACTTTGTACCTGAATTTATCAGGCGCACGGGAATAACAGCACAACTATCCAGAAAGGGAGAGAAAGCACATGGCAGAAAATCAGCGCACACGCTTACAGCAACAACAAAAAGAACTGTTTTTAGAACGGTTTGAATCCATGAGCCTACAACAACAGCTTCCAATTGTGCAGATTATCAAGCTGTATGAATCCATGAACCCACAGGGGCAGCAGCATCTTATGGAATTCGCACAGTATATGGCATCCCGACCCAAATATAAAAAAGGAATCATCACGCTTCCGGTCGGAATGTGTGCGGAACTCAGCGGGCAATAAACAAGCAGAAGCGTACAAAGGCAATCAAAAAATCTATATTGGGGCGTGCAAGGGAGTATTCCGGTCGGAAAAAGCGTTCGGTGTCTTCCTTGCTTATAACCTCGATTCAGGCAATAACAAATTGACCGCCGGGGCTGCAAGCGGGGTGCGCATTCCCTGCCCGCTCAGATCACCGGATGATACGGGGAAAGGTATGAAGTACAAACAGAAAATCATTAAAGCCGGGTGTCGTATCGAAGCGTACAAGCTCAGAAGCATTGACCGCCCGCATAACCGCCGCAAAAAGTCCCAGCCGACAACCGAAAAGCAGGCAGCACGCAACCGCCAAAAGCAGCAGAAGAAGCTCGCGCGGCTGATTCTGGCGAACTTTGGAGACGCTGGCCGGTTTGTCACCTATACATTTGATTCTGCCCATGAGCCGGACAACACAGACGAAACCCGAAAAGCGTTTCACAACTATCTGCGCCGACTGAAAAGGAAATACAAAGCAGCCCTTCCCTATCTCTATGTGATTGAACGGGGCAAACACAGGCGGCTGCATATTCACGCGATCATGCCGGGAGATATACCGAAAGATATTCTTTTCGGATGCTGGACAGCTGGAAACACACATTCTCTACAGCTGTACAGCCCGGAAACGATTGAAAAGCTGGCGGGTTACATGCTGAAAGGACAATCCATCCAGAACGGCACACGGGCGTGGGGCGGCTCTAAAGGGCTGCTGCAAGCGGAAGTTGCAGAGAAAGAAATATCGGAAGGTGAATATCTGCAAGCCCCTGAGCAAGTGCTTGTATATGATGGCAAGTCGTACACGCTGGACGCTGCACACACGGAAAAATATTTTGACGCATGGAGCGGGCAAGATATATGCTATGCTGTCTATTATCTGGACGGCAGCAGGAAGCGGCGGCATGGAGCGCAGGAACGGCAGTCAGCTTGAAAGGGAGTGAAGCTGGGCGGCAGGCGGTAGGTACTGTATTTACACCCCGAATTGTGCGGGGCAGGAAAGGCACAGAAAATAGCCAGTTTTTGGGGTATTTTTTAGGGGGTGTTCGGTTCGGAAAAATCGGCTTTCAGACGATCAGAAAACCGGGCACCCGATGCAGCCGATCAGCAGGATATCTACATATAATGCGCCAAAAACAAGACCATTTATCCATCATCATTGGAGTAGCAGAAAAAAAGCGAACTGCGGAAAGGAAAAAACATGAAAAAGAAGCATAAAAACGAATCAGCAGCCGACAGAAAGAAACGCCTGAAATATCGTAACCAGCAAAGACGGATTGCCCAGTCTAAACAAGAACGGGAAGAAATAACAGCACTGATTCAAAGACAGTGGGACGCTTTTATGGCTGGTAAGCAGTCTACCCCGCTCAATGGTGTATCATTGTCAAAATACATGGAGATTGCGAGAAAAGCGCACGCATTAGAATCAGAATCAATTGAAATTGAAAGAAATACTTTCGGTTTACTCAAATAAACAGACGTGCATCACAACAGAACAACAGAAAGGACTTGAACTTATGGCATTTTCCAGAGAATTATCCGTCAAAAATGGCAGTAGCTTTCAGATCACCGTCAGCATGGGATACGACGCAGACGGAAAGCAGAAAACCCAGCGCAAAACCGTACATTTCCCGGACGGCATGATCGACAAGCAGATTCAAAAAGAATTGAAGCGGCAAGAGGTGCTTTTTGAGGAAGAATGCAAAAGCGGCATATATGGCAGGAATATCACCTTACATAACCCTTATGTACCAGAGATAGGGGGCATAATGAAATGTTGAGCGGGTGGAAATGAATACCACAGGCACAGAACATCATCCACAAAATTGTAAATATCATTTTCAAAAACAAGGACGTGACATTATGGCATCTTCCAGAGAATTACCCGTCAAAAATGGCAGAAGCTTTCAGATTACCGTCAGCATGGGTTACGGCGCAGACGGAAAGCAGAAAACCCGGCGCAAAACCGTACATTTCCCGGACGGCATGACTGACAAGCAGATTCAAAAAGAATTGAAACGCAAAGAGGTGCTTTTTGAGGAAGAATGCAAAAGCGGCATATATGGCGGGAATATCACCTTTGCTGAGCTATCCAAGCGGTATTTTGACGAATATATGCCCACCTGCGCCAAAGAAACCACCCGGCTGAGATACAGGGAAATCATAAAAGAAATCAATGAGGGTATCGGGAATATCAAGATTGAAAAACTGACTATCAGGCGCATTCAGGCATTTATCAATGATATCCGCGACAACCGCACCAACAAACATACCGGCGATAAACTTTCAAGTGAATCTATCAAATATTATCACACTGTGATATCCTCTATTTTGGGGTATGCCGTCAAGCAACAGCTGATAAAAAACAACCCCTGCCGGAATATCATGCTTCCAAAGCCGGACAAAAAGGAACGGCAGATATATACCCGCTCAGAGACGGAAGAATTTTTACAGTTGCTGGACGGTGAAGCCCCTGCAAAATACCGGGCGTTCTTCTATCTCGCTATTCTGGGCGGCTTTCGCAATGCGGAACTACTGGGGCTCAAATGGCAGGACATAGACTTTCAAGACCGTATTATCAAAATCTGCCGCACTTCCAATTATTCCCCGGATAAAGGACAGTACACCGACACGCCAAAGACAAAAAAGTCTGAGCGGGTGCTTACCCTGCCCGCCATCGTGTTTCAGGTATTGCGGCAATACAGAGCCGAACAAAATAATCTGCGCTTTGCCAGTGGTGACAGATGGATAAACGAAGACTGGGTATTCACCAAAGAAAACGGAACAGTTATGTCCAATTCAACCCCGCGGCAATGGCTCAAAAAGTTCTGCACCGCTCACAGCCTGCCATACTACGGCGTGCACAGCTTTCGGCATCTGAACGCGACCTTATTGATAGAGAGCGGCACAGATATTAAGACCGTTTCCGCTTCACTGGGACATTCCAATGTTACAACTACCCTGAATACATATACTCACGAAATAGCAGAAGCACAGGCAAAAGCCAGTGACGCAATAGCCGATGCGCTGCACCTTAACAACAGCAACCGAAAACAGGCATGAGCCAAAAGAACCCATTCCAGAACATTTTGAAATACTACCCGCGACAACAATTTTATGCTATACTGGAAGCGTAAAAGCCTTGTTAAAAAAGGCGTTTTCAGGGGCATAAATGCAAAATAAATGTAAAATCCGGTTTTACCCGCTCACTCACTGAAAAGTAAAAACCCCGCAACCGACGTGGTTACGGGGACTCGTAATGGTAGAGACATTGGGGCTCGAACCCAAGACCTCAGCGATGTGAACGCTGCGCTCTAACCAGCTGAGCTATGCCTCCATGTAAAAAGCGCGGACCCGTTAAAACGAATCCGCAGCTTTAAAGATGGTGTGGATAAATGGACTTGAACCATCGACCCCCTGCATGTCAAGCAGGTACTCTAACCAGCTGAGCTACACCCACGTCTTGAGAACGATAGTTATTATACCACGGAGTTGTCCTTTTGGCAACAGCCTGAACCGACAAACATTCCCATCGTTTTCTAAGATTATCTGGTGTTTTTTTACAAACAGGGCGTTTTTATCCTTGTACCATGATTTACCTTTTCCGCCGGCATGACAGCCAGAATCTTTCTTTCGGACAGATTTTGCACAATGTTGTCTGAAATTGGTTGAAAAGTGGTATTCAGTCAGCGTCCCAGCTGATTCCGGTATATTTACGGAAGGCCTCCATGCTCTTCTGGACGCTGGCAAACTGGCTTTCCATCCGGGTATAATCCTGTTCGAGGATGATATATTCTGCCGCTGTGTACTGATTGGCGGCATCAATAATCTGCTGTATCGGCATGATTCCGGTACCGATTTCGGTAAAAGCCGTATTGCGGATTCTTCTTGCGGCGTCCTGCTGTTCCTGAGAGAATTTGCCGCCTTTTTGCGCATAGGAGCTGTTGCCGTCCATCCCGACTTCTCCCTGCATCTCCCGCTCCTGCGGGGTCAATCCGATGGTGTTGATCGGTGCCATCGAATCCCACGCAAAGTCCTTCTGATGAATCAAACGGATTCTATCCCCCATTTTCTTCATCTGCTCAGCCGGGCTGACCGCCGCCCGCATCGTCCAGAAGGTGTCCAGCTCAAAGGACAGGTAATCCGGGTCGGTATTTTCAGCGATGATATCCAGAATCGCCTTTCCGCCAAAGGTTTTATACTCATGGTCATGGTTATGGTACAGGAAGGTCATTCCCTCTTCACGGCAGATTTTGCCCCAGCGGTTAAAATCCTCACACTGACGCATCAGGTCATCATAGGTTGAGAATTTTCCCATCGGATTGACGATATTCTGATTGCCGAGCACCCGGTTATAGGCAATTACTGCCTTCATATCCGACTTTTCAAACGGGAAAACATGGGCGCTGACCACCTTTGCACCAAACCGGTCAAAGGTCTGGCGGAGTGTACCGGCATCCACGCCAAACCCGCATCCCGGGTCCTGAATTGCGTTATGGTTGCAGACCTCGATATTTTTATATCCCATACCTGCAACTTTTTCCACCGTACCAATGGGGTTCTTTTCCATCTCTGCACGAACTGAATACAGAATCAAACCTACTTTTAACATAGCCGTCTTCCTTTCATCAATGATAACAGGTTGTTTTCTGCATCTTAATTATATCATGAAAAAAGCGGAAAACAACCACGATCAATCAGGTATTGATCTCAATTTTCAGATATTACTCAACAAAAAAGGTCCGCATCCGACGCGAACCTTTTGCACACAGGTTTATACCAAAATCCCTTCATAACTTTCCCGCAGCGTATCACAGGAACGCTCCAGTTTCTGTTGTTCCTCATCTGTCAGCCCAAGCTGCAAAACCCGCTGGATACCGTTCTGGTTGATGATGCAGGGAACACCGACATAAATATCCCGCTGGCCGTATTCCCCCCGCAGCATTGCCGAGACGGTAAGCACGCTCCGTTCATCCCCGAGAATCGCACGGGTGATGCGGGTCATTGCCATCCCAATGCCATAGTAGGTAGCTTTTTTAGCCTCAATGATCTTATAAGCAGCGGTGCGCACCTCCTCTTCAATCTCGGTCAGCCGTGCAAAGTCAACCAACTCGGGTTCCTCATGGCAGATTTCCAGAATCGGTTTGGTCGCCAGCAGTGTCTGGCTCCATGGCACAAATTCGCTGTCCCCGTGTTCCCCCATGACAAAGGCATGGATATTGCGCGGGTCAGTCTTCATATATGCCCCCAGCAGATAGCGCAGCCGGGCAGTATCCAGCGCAGTACCGCTGCCCAGCACCCGGCGGGGGTTAAATCCCGACAACGCGCAGGTAATCCGTGTCATAATATCGACCGGGTTGGTCGCGATCAGAAAGATTCCATTGAATCCAGACGCAGTCACCGGTTCAATAATCATCCGAAAGACCTCAGCGTTGCGTTTGAGAAGGTCGAGCCGGGTTTCACCCGGTTTCTGGGCAACGCCGGCACTGATTACGACAATATCTGCATCCCGACAGTCATCGTAATCCCCGGCATAGATCATCATATTGGTTCCGGCGAAAGCCAGGCCATGGTTAAGGTCCATCGCCTCTCCTTCCGCCCGCTGGCGGTTGATGTCGATCAATACCAGCTCATCACAAGCCGACTGATTGACCAGACTGTAGGCGTAACTCATTCCCACCATACCAGTCCCGACAATGACAACTTTTCTTTTTCCTGACTGCATACTCTTTACTCTCCTGTATCATTGGTTTGTCATACAGACAGACATAGTCTGCCCGGTAAAGCGGCAGACTGAAACCGGAAACCCAAAAAAGCACTGTCAGTATTTTCCATCTCTTCCGATGGAAATAATAAAAGTGAAAGAACAATGACTTCGATATTTTTTTATAAAAATATCGCTTGTCAGATGCGGTAAGATATGGTAAAATATTTTCTGCCGTAATCATCGTGATTATAGTGATTCTGAATATTCTGCTGCATAGGGAGGGATAGGCATCAAAAATAGACGATATCACCTGCTACTGACCGGCAAGATCGGCTGCGGCAAATCGACCGCTCTTTTGTCCGGGCTTGCAGATATCATGGAACATGCGGGAGGTTACCGGACGGTTCGGCTGCTGGACAAAGACGGAAATCGCAGAGGGTTTGCACATATCCCACCCGCTTCACCGGAAGGGATCAACGGACAGTGGGACCCCGGCCGGAAAGATATCTTCCTGATTCCGGGAGAAGGGATGCGAACAGATGTCCTGCTTTCCCGGACAATTCCGATGATCGAGGGAAAGCCGCGCTTTTTCCTGCTGGATGAGATCGGTGGGAAAGAACTGTTGATTCCGGCATTTTATCACCGGCTGGAAGAACTGTTTGCAGGGGAAATCCCCTGTATCGGCGTACTCAAGGACCCGGACGGCAGCGAAGGAATCCGCCGCTGGATGCAGGAAGAATCCTTTCGTCAGGCTTATGACCGGTTTACCAGCTGGTTACGGAAAAATCCATACGTCCAAATAACCGACGGCAGCCAACCGGGCGGTTACCAGCAGCAAATCCTGCGATGGAAAATAAAAAACGGGGTGGGAAGATGAAAAAGACAAAAAAAGCCGGCTGGGTGCTGGCTGTACTTTTGCTGCTGCTGATCGGATGCACCCTGCTGTCCTTCCCGCTCGGACGGTACCCGGTCAGCCTCGGCGATATCTTCCGCCAATTCGGATACGACCTGCTGGGGCTGGGAGAAAGCCCAGCCGACAGCATTGGCCGGGTCATCTATAACATCCGTCTGCCCCGGATTCTGCTGGCAATTACCGTCGGAGCCGGGCTGTCGGCCGCCGGATGTGCCTATCAATGTGTCTTTCAAAACCCAATGGCTTCACCGGACGTGCTGGGGGCTTCATCAGGGGCAGCATTTGGGGCAGCACTGGCAATTCTCGCCGGAGCCGCATCGGGCGGGATTACATTGTCCGCCTTTGTGATGAGCCTTGGCAGTATGCTGATTGCCTGCCTGGTCGGCGCCACTGGACGGGATAAAATCATGACGCTGGTACTGGCCGGGATGATGGTCTCCTCCCTCTTTTCAGCCGGAACCTCCTGCCTGAAACTCGCGGCCGACCCGGAAAGCCAGCTGCCGGAGATCACCTACTGGCTGATGGGCAGCCTGTCGGGCGCGAACTGGAACAGTGTGCTGACCGCTCTGATTCCGACTGCGCTGGGGTTAGCCGTTCTGCTGCTGCTCCGCTGGCGGCTGCAACTGCTGACGATTGGCGACGAGGAAGCACGTGCACTCGGCATCCATCCCGGCCGGACAAGGCTTGCAGTCATCCTGGCTGCAACGCTGCTGACTGCGGCCGCAATTTCATCCAGCGGTACAATCGGATGGGTCGGACTGGTCATCCCCCACATGACCCGCAGGCTGACCGGCAGCGAAACCCGTTTCCTTTTGCCGGGAACGGCGTTGATGGGCGGGATATTCCTGCTGGTGGTGGACAATGTTTCCCGGACACTCCTCCCGGTGGAACTGCCGATCGGCATTCTGACCGCGTTTATCGGCGCGCCGTTCTTTTTGTGGATGATGGTCAGAAGAGGAGGCGGGAGATGAAACTGATTGTAGACAGGCTGTCGTTTGGGTACCCCCACTGCCAGCCGCTGCTCAAAGAAGTGTCGTTCTCAGCAGAGGGGGGAGAGCTAATCTCGCTGCTCGGCCCCAATGGTACCGGAAAGACAACCCTTTTCCGCTGTATATTGGGGCAGCTGCGGGCATCAGGGACGATCACGCTGGATGGCCAGCCGCTTTCTGCCCTCTCCCCCCGTCAGCTGGCGGCAAAGGTTGCGTATATTCCGCAGTCCCATTCCCCCGCCTTTTCCTACCCGGTCGAAGAGATGATCCTGATGGGAACGGCAGCGGGCTTGAAATGGTTCCAGCATCCCGGCAGGGCTGAACGGGAAAGACTGGATGAGGTGATGGATAATCTCGGACTGGAAACACTGCGGGGACGGGCGTTTGATACGCTGAGCGGCGGTGAACAGCAGCTGGTGATGATGGCGCGGGCGATGATGACCGACGCGCGTGTCTGGCTGCTGGACGAACCGGCGGCAAATCTGGACTACGGCAATCAGACCCGGCTGCTGCTCCAGCTCCAGCAGTTGGCAGCGAAAGGATATCTGCTGATTCAGTCGACCCATTCTCCACAGCAGGCCGCCCTTTATTCCAGCCGTGTGCTGGCACTGGCGGACGGGGTGCTTACTGGGGACGGAGACCCGGCAAAAGTCCTCGACGCCGGTATGATTCAGACGCTGTATGGTCTGAAAGTCAAAGCAGTTGATATTCCATCCGGCGGGCGCGACGTCCGCGTCTTCCTGCCGGATGAATCGAAATACAGAAAGGAAATGTAATCCAATGAAACGTATTTTTGCACTTTTTCTCTGCGGGCTGATGCTCGCATCGCTGGCCGGCTGCGGCGGCAATGACAGCAGCTCTTCTGAAAGCGTAAATTCAGAAGAAAGTTCTGTTCCCACCGAATCTTCGGAAAACTCTTCATCGCTGGAATCCTCCGCTGAGACAGCCTCAGAAGAGGCTGCTTCATTCACTTTTACTGACTCACTTGGGCGGGAATTCACCTTCGAAGAGCCGATTGAAACAGTTGCAGCCTCAGGATTGCTCTCCCAGCTGGTCATCTATTCGCTTGCACCCGATACGCTGGTCGGCTGGAGCAACGAATGGAGCGAGGGCGCAGAAAAATATATCCCCGAAAAATACAATTCTCTCCCGCTGATCGGCCAGCTGTACGGCAGCAATACCGAGATGAACCCGGAACAGCTGATGATTGCCGACCCGGATATCGTCATCGACATCGGCGACTCCAAGGACGGGATTGCTGAAGATCTGGACGCACTCGGCGAGCAGACCGGCATTCCGTTTATCCATATCGACGCGAATATGGAAACGATGCCGGAATGTTATACGATGCTGGGTGAATTGCTGGGGATGGAAGAAACAGCAGCAGAATACGCCGATTTCTGCGACAGCATCTACACCCGGACGCTGGATATCATGGAAGAAGTCGGCGACGAAAAGGTGTCTGTCCTCTATCTGACCGGAGACACCGGCACCAATGTCGTCGCGAAAGGATCCTACCATGCCGAAATCATCGACCTGATCGCCGACAACCTCGCTGTCGTCGAGTCTCCCTCCTCCAAAGGCACCGGCAATGAAACCGATATGGAACAGCTGATGCTGTGGGACCCGGAAGTGATTTTCTTCTCGCCTGACAGCGGCGTTTATGATACCGTCGCCGACGATCCGCTGTGGAGCGGTTTGCAGGCCATCCAGTCGGGACGATATTACGAAGTCCCGATCGGACCCCACAACTGGATGGGCTTCCCTCCTTCTATCCAGCGGTATCTGGGGATGATGTGGATGACCAAAATCCTTTACCCGGAACAGGCCGACTTTGATATCCAGGCAGACGTCACCCGTTATTACGAGATGTTCTACCACTACGACCTGACCGACGAAGACTACAGCCAGCTTGTCGCAAACTCGCTCGGTAAATTGGAATAAATAAAAAAACACCGGAATCCCGGTGCATTAAAATACCTCCCAGGACCAAATCCGGGAGGTATTTTTGTATCTGCAATTACAGTGTTTCGACAGACATGCTCTCGATTACGATATCGGTCAGCGGCTTATCCTGGAAGCCGACCTTCTGGGAAGCGATCTTGTCGACAACATCCATTCCCTCAATTACCTGACCGAAAACGGTGTGGTGATTGTCCAGCCAGGGCGTGCCGCCCAGTTCTGCATATTTTTCTTTGGTTTCCTCGTCCAGCTTAACGCCATACTGGCGGCCCAGCATCGGGAACATCCGCTTATCGACAGGGCCTGCCTGTACGATAAAGAACTGGCTTCCATTGGTGCCGGGGCCAGCGTTGGCCATCGAAAGGGCACCGCGGAAGTTATGGGCTTCAGGAGAAAACTCATCCTCAAACGATCTGCCCCAGATGCTTTCACCGCCGCGGCCGGTACCGGTCGGGTCACCGCCCTGGATCATAAAACCGTCAATGACACGATGGAAGATGATACCATCATAATAGCCATTTTTGGCATGGGTCGTAAAGTTCTCAACCGCCTTGGGGGCAACCTCCGGGAACATCAGGAATTTGATGCTGCCCAGCGTGGTGTTCATTGTAACAACGGTATCCCCTGCTTTTGCTTCACGAAAATTGATCATACTGACAGTCCTTTCCTTTGGATAACCTTATTCTGCCGAAGATTCAGAGGACTCAGAAGAGCTGGTGGAATCCTCTTCCGACTCTTCCTGTCCATAGGTGCCGTTTGCAATCGCTTCGTCAATTGCTGCCTGTTCCTCAGCACTGGTATAAACCATTGCGTCATACTCTTCCTGGGTCAAAGTGTTGTCCAGTTCGTCATAATCTGCCGCATGGAAGCTGCCGAGTGTAACCTTCTCAATCGTGACCGGCTCGTCCAGTGTGTAGCCCTGTTCGTATTCCTCAGCCGAAGCGCCTTCGCCCTCCATGTCGATCGCAGTCATCGGCAGCTCATTGATCGCGTTGACAACTTCCATCCCGTCGATAACCTTACCAAATACGGTGTGGTACTGGGAGATACCGGGCACGCCGCCCAGCTCCTCAAATGCGTTGACCATCATAGCCGGGAAGTAGTTGTTCTGCATCTGCTCGCCGGTCTCCTCATCAATTGGCATATCGGCGATAAAGAAAGAACGGGAATCAAAATAATAACCCTTGTTCCACAGCTGTCCCATCTCACCGCACAGGGCGCACAGCGAACCGGAAAACGGCCAAAGGCTGTCAGAATACTCCGCCTTAATCGGTTTTTCGGTATTGCTGGTAGGGGTATTGCCATCCTCAGTCGAACTGCCGAACATCTCAGCGCCGACGGTCGGTACAACCTGATAGATCACCTGGTTGTCATAAAAACCATCCTCAACCAGGTCCTTGAAATTCTGGACAACAGTCGGAACTTCATCGGTATACAGAACAGCCGTGATCGTCCCCATGCTGGTCTCAAAGATCGCGATATCGTCGCCTTCATCAGGAGCCAGCAGCTGAACGGAATAATCAATATCTTCCGGGTCAATGCTGTTGCCGCAGCCTGAAAGCATACAGACAGCTGTCAGACCTGCCGCGGTTGCCGCAGCATATTTGCGCAGTTTATACATATTTACATTCCTTTCTGGAAACAGGGGCACCATGTCGTGTCCGCAAAGTTATTACATAGTATAGCGCAATTGCAGATTAATTTCAAGCAGCTTTTGTAAATTTAACAATTAATTCCCCTAAATCTTTGCCAGCATGCTGCAAAACAGGCAAAAAATCTGCCGGATGAAACCTTCACCCGGCAGACCACATTATATTCTGATCATTTTCTGCAAAATCCAGCCCAGTGCCGGCCAGAACAGCGCATATCCGCTCATCACCAGCGGTGTGACGCTGGCGAATGACCCCAGCACTGTCAGCATCAGCAGCATGCACAGCCCGAGCACTACTGACAGCACCATCATCACCCGGTTCAGTCCTTCCATAAAGGAAAGCCTTCTTGCACAGGCAGCGCACCCCGCAAACCCGGAAAGGCTGCCATCATTGACCGCAACCGCCTGTTTCACCCGGACCTTGCCCTGTAACCGGTCGACATAGACGCCCAGCCGCTGGGGAAGGATTTTAACCAGCTCGGCATTGATCCGAAACAGCCTGCCCAGCAGTCGCGGGGTCAGAAAACTGTCAGTTGTACGGATCGCCAGCCTGATACCGTTATCTGCAAAAATCTGGATTGCCTCTTCCGAACGGACAGATGTTTGCAGCCGAATCAGGAAGACGCCCGCAAGCTCCCCAGCGACCGCCAGATAGACGCAGGCACAGCCGACGCCCGAAGCCCATTTCCGGTGCTCATCCAGCGAAAAGCGGATACCACGGGACTCAAGCAGTGCCTTGTTGCCGACCAGCACCTGCCGTCCGTCAACGAATCCAACCAGCCCTCTGCCATCCTCATACTGCCGGTCTTCCACCGGGCGCAGCAGGCCGCTGTCCCCGATAATTCCCTCAAAAATACTTTCCAGTATCGAACCGGAACCAAGGATCATTGACGCAGTGTCAATCATCACATCGTCCACCCGTGCGCTGCCAAAGGTTTTCAGTCCTGACAGGGTGACAAATCCGGGCGGGAAGATGTCCGAAGCGTCCATCAGTGCACCGTTTAACAGACTGTAACGGGAGATTGCCTTTTCGCTGATGATGACACCTCCAGCCCGTTCCATAAATCTTGCAGTCCTCCTGCATGGATAGCTGAACAGATACATTGTCAGAATCGGCGAGAACAGACAGATAATGCCGGTCATCAGCGATGCCGCCCCAGGAAGGCTCCACCCAAACAGCATCGCAAATCCCAGAACCAACAGCCCGCTTAGCAGGCCGATCACTGAAAAATTGCGGGACAGCCGGTCGCTTTCATCCACCGACAGTGACAGCTTCATAAAATCGGAAACCGATTCTGTCCGCCGGTTGACCGCGACAAATGCCGGCCCGTCTACAACCCCGCGGGTCATCTCAGTCGCCAGGCGGCTATCCCGGATGACATGCAGATAATATTTGCTGCCGCCGGTATGCAGAAACCGCAGATTCCGCAGTGCGGTGGACGCAACCATCCATCTGCTCATATATGCGGACGACAGCACAAACAGCCCGACCGGCAGATAACAAAACGCCATACCGCCCGCCAGTTCTTCTGGATGGAAGGCCAGTAAAACCGTTTCTGCCATCGTCACCAGATAAACCAACGCCGGCATAATGTCCCTGCTCGCCCTGAACCGGAACAACGACCGGATACCGCCCGCAATCACGCCAAACCCACAGACACCGGCAATCAGCCCCAAAGCTGCATTGCTCCACATCAGCACAGCATTGCTTACCAGTTCGCCTGCCACTCGCGTCAGACTCGCCAGCACCAACGTTACAACGGCAAAAAAACCGATCAGCAATCCCATTCCGATTGACGTACCCGCCAAATCCCGCAGTGCCCTGCGCCAGGAACTGATTTCCGCAGCCGAATTCAACCGCTGAAGCCGGGAAAATGCCGGTGCAAACCCTGCCGCTGTTTCGGAAGAAGAGACCTCCCGTACCCGGTAGATATTTTCCTTTTCCTCCTGCTGAGATGCAGATGCTGCCTGCTGTTCCCGCTGCTGCATCCGACGGAGCTGCCGCTGACGATCTTCCTGCTGCTGCTGTTTTTTCAGCCTGCGGATCTCTGACCGGCTCAGCTCGGGTGCCGGTTCATTTTCGGTCGCCTCAACCCGTTTGAGCAGCTGCTGTTGCTGCTGCCGACGCAGCTTCTCCCGTTCCTGTGCCTGATGCCGAATGGAATGGGCATCAGGCATCGGCTCATCCAACCCGATTGACCGTGTCGCCTGTTCATCCTCAGCCGCGATCGACTGTTCATCTTCTTCCGAAAGACGATCCATCTCCCGTATCTGTTCCAGGTCGATTTCATAATCCTGCGGCTGTGTCTCATTCTCTCCCCCATCGGAAACAGCATCATCCCCGGATGTGAAAAGAGTTTCATCCGGGATATCTTCGGAAGTCATTTCCTGATGGCCAATCTCCTGAACAGCCCCATCGGAAGCGGCCGCAGCATTCAGAGAATGGTCCGGCGAACTGTCAGATGATGGACTTTCAGACGCTGACTGCGCCGGTATCCGCAAAGTCATACCCTGTTCTTCCTCCGTCAAAACATTAGAGGAAGCGCGGCGGGTCACACGACGCAGAGCCGCACCGCCCTGTAGTTTTTCTTCCCGCTCCGGTTGGAAGGAAGAGACAAACCGCCGGGTCCTTCCTTCCGACAGCACCAGCTTTTCCCGGCGGGAAGGTTCCAGCGTTTTTTCCTCCACCTGTCCCAGATGGGCAAGTTCAGCAGCCGACACCCGTACAACCGGAGTAAACTGGCCGGTTGCACCTGTCTGACCAGCGGGCTGTGACAACGACTGAACAGACGATTTATCTACAGGCTTTTCCTCAGGACGAAAATCGGCAGCGGATGAAACTTTCACTGTTTTTTCCTTTTGTACCGGCTGCTCAGCCTGTGGTATTTGAGCGGTACTGGATATTCTGCCGCCGCTGCTGTCCAACGGGACAGCAGATGCTGCTTTCCGGTCATCTGCGGACATATGTAAAGCCTGATCAGACACCCTTTCCGCTTTTTTTGCCTTTTTCCGGGCAAAAAATCCCATTTTATTATGCGCAGGATTGTACGTATCCATTTTCTCATGTGCAGACGGCTGTCCGGGGCTCTTCTGTCTGGAAACCGTCTTTTTGTGACGCACAGAAGGCTGTTCTGCCGGGGCTTTTTCCGTCCGAGCCGGCGGCGGGTCTTTTACCGCCTCAATACCGGCAACATCCGGCTCTTCAATCAGCTCTCGCACCGCCAGCAGTGTTTCGGTCACCGAAGGGGTATGCACCGTACCGGTTCCATCCGTGCCGGAACGGTTCGTCTCGTCCATAGGGTCCATCCGATACGTCTGCTCCTCTGACGGAGCAAAAGAGATCCCGGAAAGCTCCCGCAAAATATCATCTACACTTTCGCTCATCCGGTCTCTCCTCCTTTCCATCCGTCAGACAACATTTATTTTTTCGGGACAACAGCCATGATTCCCAGCCGCTGTCTCGCCACTTCATACATAATAATCCCGCCCGCGACCGAAGCGTTAAGGGAGGTGATCTCCCCCTGCATCGGCAGGCTGACCATCACATCGCATTTATCCCGGAGCAGCCGGCTGATGCCCTTGCCCTCCGAACCAACGATCAACGCAACACCGCCGGAAAAATCCGTCTGGCACCAGTTCTGCCCATCCATATCGGCACCATACACCCAGATACCCTGGGATTTGAGTTCATCCACTGTAGCAGCGAGGTTGGCAACCCGTGCGACCGGCAGATGGGCAGCAGCACCGGCAGAGGTCTTAAAGACCGCAGGCGTCAGCCCGACATTACGGCGTTTGGGAATAATGACCCCGTCAGCGCCTGCTGTCTCAGCAGTACGGATCAGCGCGCCGAGGTTATGCGGATCTTCCACTTCATCGGCAATAATGATAAACGGGTTGTGCCCTGCCTGTGCCGCCCGGTCGAGGATATCCGACACTTCAGCGTATTCGACAGCCGAAAGTGAGACAGCGACCCCCTGATGCGGAACAGAAGGCGACATTTCATCCAATTTTTCAGGCGATACTTCTTTTATGGGATAACCGCCTTCCTTTGCCATAGCGACAATTTTACCGATACTGCCGCCGGTTGCGCCTCTGGCGATATAAACGGTGTCAATCCGGCTGCCGTTTTTCAGGGTTTCCATAACGGCATTGCGTCCGGCGATCAGGTTATCAAAGCCCTGGGAGTACTCTTCCCGCGTGCGTTCACCGGCGGGAATGCGGTCAGGTTTTCTATTCTGCTGGTAAGAAGCTCGAGAATCCCGTTCCCCTCTGCGTGAAGGTTTGGAATAAGGTTTCATCTGTTCAAATCCTTTCGGAAACCGCACCGCAAAAGCCACGCTGCGGAAAAATATTTACAACTGCTGTACTTAAAAAGTATAGCATACTCTTTCGGTAAAAACAACTTTTTTCTGCCGTGAACTTGCCAGCAGACAGATTTTTCCATCATCTGTGCCGCAGCGATGGACGAAAAAGCAATTAATCAGCTGAAACAGATACCAAATTGTTATTTCATATTTGTTTTGTGAAACTGACAAAAAAATTGTGCTTAAGTTGTGCAATCCTATAAAATCAGCGTTTTTCGCTGTGAGCCACTGGAAAAAAAACAGCAATTCATCTATAATATTTTTGAAGACGATCATCACAAAAGGAGGCAAGGAACCTTGAAAAAACTGATACAAAAATCCGTTGCCTTCCTTTCCTGTCTTTTACTGCTTAGCCGTCCGCTTCCGCCTATCTGGGCGGCCAGTACGGAACAACCAGCTTCTGATTCACTGCCGCTTTCTTCGGAAGCGCAGCAGTACATTTCGCTGACCGTCAGCATTTTTGAAAATGTTGGGCGGGGTTGGATTCTCAATCCTGTTCAGCTGCAATGCCCGGTTGGAAGCGGGCTGGAAGAGCTGTTGGAACTGCTGGCCAAATATGCTTATCTTGACACTGCCGAGGTGTCCAATGGTAAACTGCTTTCGCTGACAGATGATGACGGTAAAATATACGACGGTGGACCGGACAGGGAAGACGAATGGCTGATGATCCTTAATGGAATTGAACACACCAGCCTGCGGTATATGTATGATCAGAACGGCGAAATGGTAGACTTCGCTTTTCATGACGGAGACACCCTCCAGCTGGTGTTCAGCAGTACCGATATCCAAAACGATGACCTACAAACCGTCTCTACCCCCAGCCATAGCCTTTCTACTGCCAATGAAGAACTGCCATGGGATGCAGGATACGACGATGCCTTACGTGCAGGATGCGGCTGGCTGAAGACCAACTCTNNCGGCACTGACGGTTTTTGGTGCGATTGGGTATACTGTCGACTACAAATATCTGACCCGGATTTTGCGGAATATCCATCAGCAGCAATCTCCCAGCGGCATAGAGCTGTCGGAAAATATCCTCTGTGTCAGTTTCAGCGGGATTTCCGCCGAAAATTTTTCCGGCCAGAATCTATTGCAGCAGTTGATCACCTTCCCCGATCTCGACCGTCTTGGAACCGTCTATGGTCTGCTGGCGTATGACTGCAACAGCTATGAAGTTCCCTCTGACTCCCTCAACTCCCGCGACGCGATGCTCAATGTCATTATGGCCGGACAAAACCCGGACGGTGGCATCGCCAATCTCCAGGGGGAAGAAAGTGATGTCTTTCTGACAGCTCTGTCACTGACTGCGCTCGCTCCTTACCGGAACGATGATACGATCGGTGCCTGTATTGATCGTGCGCTGCAATGGCTGTCAGAGCAACAAAACAGCGACGGATTTTTCTATACCGGACGAAACGAGTCCTGTCTTGCGACCAGTGCCGTTATACTGGCGTTGTCCAGCCTGTCTATTTCACTTACCGATGAACGGTTCTGCAATGATGGACACCATCTGATGGATATGCTGATGGAATTTAATGTAGAAAACTCCGGGTTTGCAGAACAGCTGGGAGAAACTCCATCGGTTGAAGCAACCGAGCTTGCGCTGCTGGCGATCTGTTCTCAGAAAGCAGGGCGTAATCCGCTGGTTTTGCGTTCACCAGTCACCGGAAGCGGTTCAATTGATTTTTCTGAATCCTCTGAGCCAGCGGTGGAAAGTTCAGAACCCTCCTCAACCCAGAATGATACCCGCAATCAGATTCATATTGGTCTGATCAGTGCCATCAGTGGCGTTTCGGCCGGAATCGCGCTGATGTTGGCCGTACTTTTACATTTGAAAAATAAATATAAACAGGACTGACCCTAGCTGGTCTACTATAATCCTTTGCGAAAAAGCCGCCCGATAACACCTCAAACGACTGGTTAGTTGGGCGGCTTTGCATATTCTGCATCCCCTGTCTCCAAAATTATTTGAAAGGATGGCAAAGCGATGAATGCACAACAGATCCTACAGGCAGTTGAAAATGGGAAACTGGACGAGCAGCTCGGCAGGTTATATACAGCTGATGGGCTTGGCTATGCAAAGGAGCGCTGCAAAACGGTAATCGCCCGCTTCACCGAACGTTTTGGCGACCGCGAAAATCTGCACCTCTTTTCATCTCCCGGGCGGGTAGAGATTGCAGGCAACCATACCGACCACAACCATGGCTGTGTTCTGGCCGGCGCAGTCAACATGGACATTCTGGCGATTGCCTGTCCGACTGATGAACCAGTTATCCGGGTCAAATCCGCCGGCCATAAACAGGATGATATAGATTTGACCGACCTCTCTCCTCAGCAGGAGGAGTCGACCCATTCTGCATCCCTGATCCGCGGAATTGCCAGCGACTTTGACCGTAAAGGCAGAAAGATCGGCGGTTTCACTGCTTATACCATCTCAGACGTCCCCAAAGGCAGTGGGCTTTCCTCTTCAGCGGCATTTGAAGTACTGATCGGCAGCATCCTGAATCATTTTTATAACAACGGTCAGGTCTCACCCGAAGAGGTCGCCATCACTGCCCAGTTTGCGGAAAATGTTTATTTTGGAAAACCGAGCGGCCTGATGGACCAGATGGCCTGTTCAGTCGGGAATATTGTCCAGATTGATTTTAAAAATCCGTCTGTCCCGGACATCCGGCCGCTTTCTCTCTCGCCTGAGTCTGCCGGATACCGTCTGGTCGTCGTCAGTGCCGGACATGGGCATGCCGATCTGACCGATGAATACGCCGCAATTCCAGCTGAGATGAAAGCAGTTGCCGCCCTGTTCGGACAACCAGTCCTCAGGGGTATTGACTATGATCAACTGATGGAGAGGGCTGTAGAAATTCGGCAGCAATGCGGCGACCGCGCTTTGCTGCGCGCGATGCACTTTGTGATGGAAAACGAACGGGTTCTGCTGGCAGCCAAGGCAGTCGCCGATCAGGATTTCGATGGTTTTCTTCGTCAACTGAATGCTTCCGGTGACAGCTCGCTGCTTTGCCTGCAAAACATCAGCGCCCCGTCTGAACCGTCCAGCCAGGGTATCACATTGGCACTGGCAGCAGCCAAACAGCTGCTGAAAGGATTGGGAGCCTGCCGGGTACACGGCGGTGGTTTTGGCGGAACCATGCTGGCAATGGTTCCTGATGAGATGCTGGACGCCTTTACCAGGCGGATGGAGCAGCTGTTTGCAGCTGGCTGCTGCCATTGTTTGTCCTTCCGACCCGGCGCAGTGAAGATTATATAATTATCCAGTAAAAAACAGCTCTGCCACAGCCATACAGGCCGTCACAGAGCTGTTTTTATTTCGTATCAGAAAATTACAAAATCAACATCAGTCAGCACTGGATTCTGTTTCAACGGCGGAATCCTCAGCAGCAGTGCTATCCTCTGCGGTAGAATCCTCCTCAGAAACGGAGCCATCTTCGGCAGTTGCATCATCTTCCGCTACTTCCTCACTTGCGGTCTCGTCGGACCCAGCGTCAGAAGTCTCATCCGAAACAACTGTTTCATCTTCCGAAGACTCGCTTTCTTCGGAAACTTCTTCAGACTCAGAAGAGGTCTCGGAAGACTCTTCAGATGTACTGTCGCTTACCGAAGAACTGCTGGAAGAAGAGCTGCCGGAATCAGAATTGCTGGTGCAGCTGGTAAGAGCAAATGCTGCAACCGACACAGCGGCCAGAAGCGCAATAGATACTACTCTCATCTTTTTCATTTGTCATTTTCCTTTCGTACCAAACGTGGTAAATTCAAAATGTCATTTTGACCACAGCAGCATCTGGAAACCAGTTTTCTTTACTGCTGTGACCCCAGTATACTGGAGAAAAATGAAAATTGAATGTAAAAACTAAGTGAATCTGATGATCATTGAACAAAAAGAATATGACATAGGAAAACCAATTGATCAATTACCTTTTTCGACAAACACATTACACAATATTTGTGCAAAAAATACAGTAAAATTTGGCCCGCAATTTTCTAATTGCTGATCAGGCATCTGCCTGTTGAGCAGTATTTTCCGTCTGTGCATCGCCAGAATCCGATATTCCCAGCAACTGCTGACAGGCATCATCAAAAGCCGAAGCTGCAAGCAGCAGCTCATCGTCCCTCTGCTTGCACCGGTCATCCAGCACCATCAGCGCAATATATCCGCCCTGGCTCCACACCTTGGAAGCTGTGCCGTCCATATTATTGACCAGCATCCTGCGGGCAACATTCAGCTGAACCATCAGATCATCCAGGCAGCCATCCTTTGCTTTCAATACAAGGTAAAGAACGCTTCCTTCTTCGTTCATCAGACCACTTGCTTCTTCAATCAAATTGCGATCCAAAATCAGCGTGCTTTGCAGATACCCACCGGGCACCGCAATTTCAGGAACTGGATGTTTATCGCAAACCGCAGCAACTGCTTCCGCCATAATCCGACAGGATGCCTGCGCAAATGTTTCAGTCGGCTCGGGATCTGATTCTTCTTCGTCAATATCCGTGCTGTTTTCCGGCACATCCGGGGTAATCTCCTCAATCTCCTCATCGGTCGCCTCACCAGATACCCACCAAACGCCGTTAATATCAAACGAGTATTCGACACCATCAATCGCAAGTGTACAGTCAGTCGCCATCGAACCATCCAGCAGCAGATAATACCATTTGCCGTTGTCCAGCAGCCATCCCCGCTTCATAACCCCATCAGGTGTCAAATAGTACCATTTGCCATCCCGATAGAGCCAGCCGGTTTTCAAAGCACCGGTATCATAGAAATAATACCAGGTTTCATCAATCTTGTGCCACCCGGTCACCATATAACCTGCTGCATCAAAATAGTACCATAACCCATTGACACAGGCCCAGTTTTCGACAACAGCTGCACCATCTTTCTGAAAATAATACCAGATATCCGAATCAGGGAGATTATACCAACCGGTCTGCATAATCCCGTCTTGATCAAAATTATACCAGTGACCATCAATATTTGCAAAGCGATTAACAACCGGTTTATCATTATTTTCCAGATATCGCCAGCCAGCATCCGTCTCATTCCAATATCCGCCGGCAGCCGAAACCCCTGTTGTGAAAAGGCTGGCTGTTAAAATTGCCGCAAGAACAGCCGACAACAGCTTTCTGCCAGGCAGGATATCCGATAATTTTTGCTTTTTCATTCCCATTCTCCTTATATGATCTTCTGCCAAAATAATGCCTTCCCTTAACTTATATAGTATACCATAATCTGGCACAAAATGACAAGCAAAATCAACCAAATTACAACAAAAAAGACACTCTGCAAAAACAGAGTGTCTTTGGCAGGGGCAGAGAGATTCGAACTCCCGACAAACAGTTTTGGAGACTGTCGCTCTACCAGCTGAACTATACCCCTATGTAACATTGGTGGGCCATCGGGGACTCGAACCCGGGACCGACCGGTTATGAGCCGGGTGCTCTAACCAACTGAGCTAAAGGCCC
>DCTE01000124.1 GCA_002329405.1 Ruminococcaceae bacterium UBA1448
ATCCAAGACTTCTCCTTTTGAGACGCCTGTCCGCAAGGAGACGGTAAAGGAAACACCCGTATCCAGCTCGAACAATGTCGACGATCTGGATTTTGACTCGCTGCTGTCGATCTTTAATAAATAAACTGCATATTGTACGATGACGTATATCCTTCCCTGTTTACAGTGCGGGGAAGGATATTTGTATGATGGCCCGCCGGCGCGGGGGAAAGGTGCCGGGTTTGGGCGGGGAAACTGGAAAGGGGTTTTTGCTTGTGTGCGGATTTGTCGGAATGTTTAACCGGGATGCTTCGCTGAATGATGAGAAACTGCTGACGACGATGTCTCATACCATCCGCCATCGCGGACCGGATGAGAGTGATTTTATCGTACGGGACAACTTCTGTGTCGCTTTCAGACGGCTGTCGATCATCGACCTGGACACCGGCTCTCAGCCGTATACCTCTCCTGACGGACGGTTTACCGCCGTTTTCAATGGAGAGATTTATAACTATCGCGATCTGCGTAAGCCGCTGCTGGAGGAGGGTGTGGAGTTCCATACCAACTCGGAAATTGAGGTACTGGTCGCGCTTTATCGGAAACATGGCCCGGACTTTATTAAAATGCTGCGGGGCATGTTCGCAATTATGATTTATGACGGCGAACAGAAAAACTGTTTTGTCGGCCGCGACCCGTTTGGCATTAAGCCGATGTATTATCGTGAGAGCGAATCGGGCGTCATTTTTGCGTCGGAGATGAAGGCATTTATCTTTGATGAAAAGATGGGCGGGTTTACTGTCGATCCGAAGATGCTGCAGCATTATTTTACCTTCCAGTATGTCCCTGAGCCGCATACCATCAGCGGTAAGGTCTCGGTGCTGGAGGCTTCTCATTATATGCTGCTGAACAAGGACGGAATTGAAAAGATCGTCCAGTATGAGGATTACCGTTTCCAGACTCCGACCCGCGAGAGCTTTGAGAGCAAGGCGGAGCGGCTGCGCAAGGTGCTGACCGAGTCGGTCGAGTACCATATGATTTCTGACGTCGAGGTCGGGACCTTCCTGTCGTCGGGCATCGACTCTGCAATTATTACCGCAATTTCCAGCCGCATCAACCCTGGTATCAAGGCGTTGACTGTCGGCTTTGACGTCGCCTCCTATTCCGAGATTGACGACGCGAGCGAGATCGCAAAACACCTCAATGTCGAACATATCAAACTCAGAGGTAACTGTGAACAGTTCCGGGATGCGTTTGAACGGGTGGTCTGGAGCCTGGACAGCCCCGTCGCTGACCCGTCAACCGTCGCTATCTATATGATTGCAGGAGAGGCTGCACGGTATGTCAAGACGATTCTTTCGGGCGAAGGTTCGGACGAGCTGTTCGGCGGATATAAGTTTTATAAAGATTCCCAGCTGTCGGGGCGGTTTGAGAATGCGCCGGCTATTTTCAAGGCTGCCTGCCGCGGTATTTCGGCTGTATGGCCGAATGGAGTCAAGGGCAAGGCATTCTTCCATCGTGCCGGTACCCGGCTGGAAGACCGGTATGTCGGCAACGCTTTTCTGTTTGATGAGAAGGAAAAAAAGCCGTTCCTCAAGACTTATAATCCCGCACAGAGTTATACCGAGCTGACCCGCGACATCTTCGCCCAGACCAAGGGGGACCACCCGATGATCAGGATGCAGTACTGCGACCTGATGACCTGGCTCAGAGGCGATATTCTGGTTAAGGGCGACCGGCTGTCGATGGCCCATTCGCTGGAAGTGCGGGTGCCGTTCCTTGACCGTGAGGTCTGGAAGTTCGCGTCCAGCCTGTCGGTGGATGAAAAGCTCCGGGAGGGTACCACCAAATACCTGCTGCGGTACGCTTTTAAAGATTATGTCAACCCGGAAACCTTCATGCGTCCCAAGCTGGGATATCCGGTACCTGTCCGGGTATGGCTGAAAAATGAGCTGTATGAGTGGGCAAGGGATATTATCCTCAATTCCAAGGCGGATGAATATATCAACAAACAGGCGGCTCTCAGGATGCTGGAAGACCACCGCAGCGGCAAAGCAGACAACTACCGTAAACTGTGGTCGATTCTGGTGTTTATCACCTGGTACCGGCTGTATGTTGCCGACGCGGAAGAGACTAAAAGGAGAATTCTTGCCGGCGAACTGTAAGGATACGGGGGATCATCCAAAAGCTGTGACTGAATTTTGGATGTACAGTTTACTGATTGGGAATTTTTTCTGAATAATGATGCCGGTCGGTTGATTTTTGCATCGGATGCTGGTATAATGTTCAAATACAGCTGAGTTAAACCTTCTGCCCTCTTCGGGTGGAAGGTTGCTTCAGGTTCAGGACAGGACAACAGCTGACGTCAGGTATTTGGCGGCAGTGAAAGGATGACGGTGATGGCTAAAAAGAAAAGACGCCTGACAGAACAGGAACAGCGCCGCAAGGAGATGCAGGAGCTGATTGAACTGAAAAAAATGCGCCAGGCGGCACAGGAAGGGAGACAGCTTGCCGATGGGGAAGGGCTTACCTTTGAACAGGAAGAGGAGCTCCGCCCTAAGACCTTCAAACAGAAATGGAAAAACTACTGGTATCATTACAAGATGCGTACCTGGATGACCGTTTTGTTCGGCGCATTGGCGGTCTGGTTTATCAAGGACGTCTTTTTCGCTCCCAAGCCGGATCTTTCGATCGGAATTGCAACCTATACCGGCGTCAGTTACTTTACCGATGCGCTGGACGAAGACCTCGCGGCTTATGCTGCTGATTATAACGCTGACGGTGAAATCAATATTTCAGCGAGTGAGTCCTATTTCAGCATGGAAGACATCGAGATGGCCAACGCCTATTACCAGAAGTTTATCGCTGAACTGTCGGCCGGTTCCCAGCTGGTCTATATTTTGGATGACTATACCTATGATATCGTGATGGGCGGCACCGAAGGGGAAAGCATGTTTATCGACTTCGGCGAACTCTACCCGGATGTCAGTTATGTCAGCGGCGATAAAATCGACATCACCGACCATCCGCTGGGCGAAACCTGGCATCTGCCGTCACTGGCTTCGGTTGAGGTGGAAGGATATTCCGAACGCCGGTACTTCATCTGCGTACGCTACCTCGGGAATTCGGCAAAGGATAGTGAGGAAAACCGGGAGGAACTGGATCGGGCACTGGATTTTGTCAACAATATCATCAGCGCAACCAACCCGGAATATCAGGATAACCGTCCTTATTATGACGTCGACTACGATATTCAGCATAAAAACGGGTAATTTCCCGGTAAATGAAAAATGCCTGTGCGGTCTTTTCCGTACAGGCATTTTCTATATCTATGGATGTTTTACCGCTGGACGCTTCCCGAGCCGTCACCGCCCGCCAGTGCCAGGATTTCCGCTTCGTCGCAGAGATTGAAGTCACCGGGGACGCTGTGTTTCAGACAGCAGGCCGCAGCTGCAAAGTCCACCGTCTGCTGTACACTCCAGCCCTTTTGCAGCCCGTTCAGGATTCCGGCTGAGAAAGAATCGCCGCTGCCGACGCGGTCGACAATGTGCATCGTGTGCTGGGGAGAAAAAGCGGCTTCCCCCTCTTTCCAGAGCATCCCCTTGAAGCGGTTGTCACTCGCCGACAGGCTCCGCCGCTGGGTCAGCGCAATGGCAGGGATATGATACCGGCTGCTGACCATTTCGGCGGCTTTCAGGCAGCCTTCATGGGTCAGGTTGGTGTCCTCGACCGGCAGCGAATGGGTGTCGATTTCCAGGATTGTGCGGATGTGCTCCTCGTTGGCGATCAGCAGGTCGACCGATTCCATCAGCGGCTGCATGACTGCGCGGGCCTGTTCGACCCTCCACATCTTGCTTCGGTAGTTGAGGTCGCAGCTGACTTTGACTCCAAGCCGTTTGGCTGCCTGACAGGCATCCTGCACAGCTTTTGCCATCTCGGGGCTGATAGCGGGGGTGATGCCGGAAAAATGGAACCAGCCGGCACCGGACAGGATGGCGTCCCAGTCAAAATCGGAAGCCTGCGCTACGGCAATCGACGAACCGGCACGGTCGTAGATAACCTTTGACGCCCGCTGGGAAGCACCAGTTTCGATATAATAGATCCCAAGGCGCGGCCCCTGACGGAGAATATGGCCGGTGCCCACTCCATATCGACGCAGGGCATTGACTGCACACTGTCCCAGTTCGTGCGCCGGCAGTGCGGTGACAAATTCTGATTCCAGCCCGCACTGGGCCAGCATCACCGCAACATTTGCTTCGCCTCCGCCATAGACGACGTCAAACTGGGAAGCCTGTACAAACCGGCTGTAGCCGGGCGGCGAGAGCCGCAGCATGATTTCTCCGAATGCTACAGTTTTCATGATGTTGATTCCTCCTTAATCTGCAATCTGCTGCCGGATGATGACCGTCTGACCGCCCGCCTGTGCGAGGATTGCATCTTCGCCGGGGGTAAACGGGATGCCTGTCAGCGTCAGATAGCCTTTGAGACGTTGCAGATTGGCCGTTGTATAAACTGGATAGCGGCCCTCCATCCCCAGCAGCACCGAAAGGGCGTCCTCTTCGCCCGGGCGGGAAAGGCTGGTCAGCTTCAGCTGGTGGACCGAGACAACCGCCTGACGGGTCAGCGCCGTAATGGTGGCAAAATCCGCGGCCGCAAGTGCCGAACCCGGTACCATAAAGCTGCCGCCGCAGCAAAGTACCTTTTTAAACGCAAGATAGCTGCCAAGATTTGCAGCATTGATCCCACCGGTCGGCATAAAGCTGACCTGCCCGTAGGGGGCTGCAATCGCTTTGATTGCGGCGATGCCGCCATTTGCTTCGGCTGGGAAGAATTTGACGGTGTCCAGTCCCAGCGAGAGTGCCCGTTCAATATCAGAAGGAGTTGCGCATCCGGGGATAATCGGGATGTCGTGTTCGAGACAGTGGGTGACAATTTCCGGGTTGAGACCAGGTGAAACAACAAAACTGGCACCGCTTCTGACGGCGTCGTCAGCCTGCTGTTTTGTCAGGACGGTGCCGGCGCAGATCAGCATGCCGGGGAAGGCTTCCCGCATCGCTGCGATGGCGTCCGCCGCAGCGGCGGTGCGGAAGGTGACTTCAGCAGCGGGCAGGCCACCGGCTGTCAGAGCCTGTGCGAGGGGACGGGCGAGGGCGGCGTCCTCGATTTTGATGACCGGGATGACCCCAAGCGAATAGGCGGATTGTTTGATTGCGTCAAGGGTGAGCATGACAGTTCCTTCCTTCTGCCGCAGAGCGGCGGTATTCTTAACGATATTTTACCATAAAAAAAGGGAGGTGAATAGGAATTTTTTTTCATCCGATCGGCTTTTTTTGGCGGAATATTATAGATCAGGAAAAGGGGGAACGGAGACGGCGAAAGGCTCAATCCAATTATGACAAAGAGAATGGATGGATTTTTATACAGATTGCCGTGACATATTTTACAACTGAAAGAGACTGTCGGAGCGGTTCCTGTACTGTTTGAGCATGTTTGCAAAATATTCATATTTAAATGACTGATTGCCCAAAAAAATTGACATTTTGTTGACAGTATAATTTATATAAATCGTTCTCGAATTATCTGTACAAAATCATTAGAAATCCATTGAAAATCAGAATTTATCCCGAAAAAATGAAAATATAACCTCTAAAATCGCTTAAAATTGCGTATTTTATAGAAAAAAGGATGTTCTGATAAACAAAACAGTATAAAATCTTCTGATTTCAAGGGTATAAGAAGAATATCGGGGATATAAATTTTCTGTTATACAAAATCCACAAACGGGAAAATTAATCTTTGGACAATAAAGAGCTAGGCAGAATTCGAAAAATTTGCTATACTACAGATAACACAAAACGTTCCACAAATACTTAGGAGGTTCTTAAATCATGGCAAGCCTTTCTCTGAAAAACATTTATAAGAAATATGCTGGCGGTGTCACCGCTGTTTCCGATTTCTGCCTGGAAATCCAGGACAAGGAATTCATCGTTCTGGTTGGTCCTTCCGGCTGCGGTAAGTCCACCACCCTGAGAATGATCGCTGGTCTGGAAGAGATTTCCGAAGGCGAACTGTACATCGGCGACCGTCTGGTCAACGACGTTGCACCTAAGGACCGCGATATCGCGATGGTTTTCCAGAACTACGC
>DCTE01000156.1:0-5593 GCA_002329405.1 Ruminococcaceae bacterium UBA1448
TCCAGTCGACCGTCAACTCGTTTGGTTCGATTGCGATGGCGGGAAATACCGCTGCTTCGAATATCGAAGGATTTGTCTATGTCGCGATGAACTCGATGTACCAGTCGGCCATCTCTTTTACCGGTCAGAATATGGGGGCGCAGAAGTATAAACGGGTCAACAAGATATTGTATGTCTGTCAGGGGTATGTCTGCCTGTTCGGAATCTCCCTCGGGCTGCTGGCCTACTTCTTCGGCACCGTGCTGCTGGGCTTCTATACCAACGACCCGGAGGTCGTCCAGTATGGCCTGCTGAGAATGTCGATCATCTGCCCGACCTACTTTACCTGCGGCATTATGGATACGATGGTCGGTTCGCTGCGCGGGATGGGGTACTCGGTCATCCCGATGATCGTCTCGCTGACCGGCGCATGCGGGCTGCGGATCCTGTGGATTTTCACTGTCTTCAAGTTCCTGTCCCCGACGCTGACGACGCTGTACATCTCTTATCCGGTCACCTGGATTGTGACCGCCCTCTGCCATATCATTACCTTTATCGTGGTCAGAAAGCATTATCCGAAGGATGACGTGGTGACGGTTAAGCAAAAATTAGTTTTATGACAAATTAAGACACCGGATGGCTGCTGTAAAAACAGGCCGTCCGGTGTTTTTAATCTGTTTATCTCTTTTTGTCGGAAAAGTATTTCTTTTTGATCTCTTCAACCGGCATTTCCAGCCCGGTCCAGATTTTGAATGCTGCCGCACCCTGATACAAAAGCATGTACAGCCCGTTGAAAGTCCTGCATCCGGCCTGACGGGCGAGCGAGAGCAGCTTTGTCTCCATCGGCTCGTAGATCATGTCGCTGACCACCAGGTTTTTATGGAACCATCCCGGATCGGTGATCAGGCTCTGGCCTTCCAGATCGGGTGCCATCCCGACCGGTGTTGTATTCACCAGCAGGTCGGCCTGTCCGACTGCTTTTTTGAGTGCGTCCTGATCAGCCAGCAGATGGAACCGTACATCACACCGGGTACGGGATTGCAGCTGGTCAACAATCCGTAGAAGCTCAGGCCGCGCATGGCCATTGAACAGGTCGATCTGGGCAGCACCATCGAGTGCCGCCTGGACAAGTGCCGATACACCTGCCCCGCCTGCGCCCAGCTGTACGATTTTTTTTCCGTGCAGGTCATCAAACCCGGCTGCGTCCTTTGCCGAAAGCAGGTAGCCGATGCCGTCGGTAGTCGTGCCGGTCAGGATGCCGTTTTCGTTGATCACGGTATTGACNNGTCGCAGAAAGGGACCATCTCCCGTTTGAGCGGCATGGTCAGGTTAAATCCTCTGACACCGATTGCCTTGAGTCCATTGATCGCATCCGCCAGCTGTTCCGGCTTTACGTCAAAAGCCAGATAACGCGCGTCGATCCCATGGTGGATAAAAGACGCATTGTGCATCTGGGGAGAGATACTGTGTGCGACAGGACTGCCCAGCAGGCAGTAAAGCGCGGTGTGTCCGGTGATTTCCTGTTTCATTGCCATCGCCCTTTTCTGGATATTTGTTTTTATTTTAGCAAATCCGCCGGATGTTGTCAAATTGGGTCGGTGGGAAAGTCGTCCAGTTATTTTAACAAACTGTCTGGTTTTTGAAAATGGATTGCTGTTTTTTTGGTGAAAAACTGGTATAATATAGAAAAAGTATCGGAAAATATCGACTTGGAAAGGCAGGCATTCTGATGAACAAATCCGATTTTCAAAACCCCCGCGGCTGTAAGGCCCTCGATCAGGCCCAGTCCCCCTTCTGGTTCTGGAATGATAAGCTGGAGGATGAGGAAATCCTCCGTCAGCTGCAACTGATGACCGAAGCGGGCGTCAGCTGTTCGGCTCCGCACGCACGGAGCGGCTATGTCGGCGATTATATGACCGAAGAGTGGTTCGGACATATCCAGACGGTGCTCGACTATAAAAAGGCGCATGACGAACCGGTCTGGATTTACGATGAGTTCAACTGGCCGGCTGGCAGCTGCAACGGCGAAGTCAGCCGGGATGAAAAGCTCCGGGAGCGGTTTTTGTACTTCACCCGGTACGACGTCCCCGCCGGGACATTGTTCCATGCCAACCTGCGCCCGTTCGGCATCACCGGCCGCCCGGATGGGGATTTCGATTCCCTCCCGAAAAACCTCTTCTGCTATGACGCCGAGACGATGCAGCCGGTGCCGCTGGCTCCCTATCTCAAGCCCCAGGTCATCCGCCATATGCAAATCGGGATGAAGGATTTTGAGCTGCTCCGCGACCGGGATACCGTCGTCTATCAGGTACAGCTGCTGATCGACCCGTATGACGAGGGCGGACGCGGCCAGCCCAACTACCTCAAAAAGGAGGCGACCGACCGGTTTATCCAGCTGACTTACGAGCGGTATCTTGAGCGGTTCCCGCAGGAGATGGGCAGCACCATCAGGGCTNNAGGGCGTTTTTCAATGATGAGACCCGTTTTGCCCATTCCTTCCCCTGGACCGACCAGCTGCCGGAGAAGTTCCTCGAGATGAAGGGATACGACATCCGCAGCTGCCTGCCCGACCTGGTGCTGCCGGGCGACAAGGCCGGACGGACAAGGGTTGATTACTATGACGTCGTCGCACAGCTGTATAAGGAAAATTACCATGGCCGCCTGCGGGACTGGCTGGAAGGGCACGGGATTGACTATACCGCCCATCTGCTGGGGGAAGAAACCATCGGCGGGCATACCCGCTATTCCGCCGACTTTATGCGGCAGGTGGACGCAATGACCCGCCCAGGCGTCGACCATCTGGGAAAAGGGATCGGCAGCCTGAACATCCGCTTTGCGGCCTCTGCCGGGGAATGCTACGGCAAAGAGGGGGCGCAGGTCGAGGTGTTCGCCGGGTGCGGCTGGGACCTCAGCTTTGAAGAATATCTGCGGATGGTTTCCTGGANNAACCTGGAGGGCATTCAGACGATCGTCAACCACGGATTTTTCTATTCCATCCGGGACGAGCGGGCAAACGACTGGCCGCCGTCGGAATTCTTACAGTGGGCACACTGGGACCGGATGCCGGAAGCCAACCGGATGACCCGGCGGATGTACGGGCTGCTGACCGGCGGACACCGGGAGACCGACCTGCTGGTTTACCACCCGCAGGAGACTTTCTGGCTGCATTATGTCGGGCAGCAGGGCTACCAGACGATGTACCAGCGCGGGCCGCTGCTGGCGGACAGCCGCGCCGTCCTGATCGACCGGGACGAACAGCTGCTGCTGACCGGGCTGCTGGAACAGAACATCGACTTCACTGTCTTCCCGTCGGATGCAACCCGGTTGTTTGAGGCGGTGGACGGGAAACTGGTCAATCGGCGTACCGGCGTGGAATATAAGGCATTTGTGCTGCCGATGGCGGAGGTGCTGCCGGTTGAGACTGCCCGGATGCTGGATGCGTTTGCCCGCCAGGGGGGATACCTCTGCCTGATGGACTGCATGCCGGTGTACGGGATGCGCAGGGAGGACGACGCCGAGGTCAAGGCGATTTTTGAGGTGCTCAGATCGGAAGGAAAACTGCACTTCGTCTCCGACGCCGCAGACGCCGCGGCAGTTGGGGGCTGGCTGAATACCGTCATCCCGTCCCCGCTGACAATTGTCGAGGGAATGTCCACCTGCCCCAACAACCACCGCTGCTACCCCGAATGGATTGTCGACCCGGTCATGCACAACGATGAGGATTTGTCGGGCGTCGCCTATATCCGTTACCGCAAGGGCGATACACGGGAATACTTCTTTGTCAACTTTACCGGCGAGCCCCAGCAGCTGACGGTCCGCGTCCCGTCGGCAGCACTTCCCGAGGTCTGGGAAACCTTTACCGGTGAAATTGCCCCCGCAAAACAGCTTTCGGCATCGGATGGCTTTTATGAAGTGCAGCTGGATTTGCAGCCCAATGTCGGGACCGTCCTGATGACCTGGCTGTAACCGTTTTGCACGGACAGATTGGTTTTGTAAAAATCCGGGAATGGAGTCTATCTCTGTTCCCGGATTTGACGGTATGGGGAGAATAGGGTATAATAGAAACAGATTAAGCCTGTGTGCGAAGGAGGCAGTGTGCGATATGAAACATGCGGTAGTTGTCGGAAGTCTGAATCTGGATTATTCGATCGGCCTTGAACGGATGCCCAAGCCCGGCCAGACGGTTTCAGCCGATTCCCTACGGCTGAGCCCCGGCGGCAAAGGGGCCAATCAGGCTTATGCGCTCGGGAAACTGGGATGCAAAACGGCGATGATCGGCGCGGTCGGAAAGGATGACGCCGGACGGATGCTGACCGGGAACCTGCGTTCGGTTGGTGTGGATGTCTCCGGCATCCGGGAAAGTGATACCCCGACCGGTCAGGCGTTTATCACGGTCGAGAGAGCAGGAGAAAATGCAATTATTATCCTCGCGGGCGCAAACGGTGAAGTAAGCCCTGCGGACGTCGACCGCGGCAGAAAGTTGATTGAGGACGCCGACTGCCTGGTCATGCAGCTGGAAGTCCCGGTGGAGACGGTGCTTTACGCCGCAAGGCTTGCAAAGTCGCTCGGTAAGACGGTTGTCCTTGACCCTGCACCAGCTGTCAGCGGATTGCCGGAAGAATTGTTTGCGTTGGCTGATTTCGTCAAGCCGAACGAGACGGAACTGGCTGTGCTGACCGGAATGCCGACCGATACGGTGGAGCAGTGTGAAGCAGCTGCAAAACTGCTGCTGCAAAAAGGCGTTGGGATGGTGCTTGTCTCACTGGGCAGCAAAGGCGTGCTGGCAGTCGGTAATGGGGATGAAAGTATACTGGTCCCGGCGGTCGAGTCGGAGGTCGTCGACACGACGGCGGCGGGCGACTGTTTTACCGCCGCGTTTGTGTCGGCTTATGACGGCGACCTGAAAAAGGCACTCCTTTATGCCAATACCGCCGCTTCGATTGCGGTTTCCCGCCCGGGCGCACAGACTTCGATCCCGTCGGCGGAGGAAGTCAGAGAGCGGATGTAACCGGGAAATGGTGTCGGATTTGTAAACACCGGCTGACCCGACCGCAAAAGGATTTGATAAAAGTTTATCTTTCGTTTGTTGACAGCGGCGGCTGGTTCCGCTAAACTGAAAGAAAGCTGACCGAAAGAAGGATGGATATGCCGCTTTTTGAGAAATCAAAACTGACCCAGGAGGAAAAGATCCGCCGGGCCTGTGATGAGGGCGACGACAAATATATCGCCAAGTGCATGAAAAAGGGAAAGGCACTGCTTTTGCAGACAGTGCGCATTCTTGGGGAAGAACAGATGGACCCGTATCTGCCCAAACTCTGCGAACTGCTGACCTCACCCGACCGCGATAAACGGCTGGCGGCAGCGTATGCGCTGGGGGAAATGCGGTACTCGTCCGCAGTCACCTTCCTGGCGCGTCAGCTGGAAGAGGAAGAAGACGAGGAAGTCCGCGAGGAAATCCAGAAAGCAATCGCCAAATACCGCGGATAAAACAAAAATGGCCCCGGCTCGGAGAAATCCCCGCCGGGGTTTTGTCTGGCACAAAAGAGAACAGATGATGCAGAAAGTCCCTCTGGAGCTGTTCCAGAGGGACTGAGTTTGTCGAAAAACTATTTTT
>DCTE01000156.1:5743-6048 GCA_002329405.1 Ruminococcaceae bacterium UBA1448
GGGTTGATTTCCTCGACAGCCTGAGTCCCCCTGGAGCTGTTCCAGGGGGACTTTTCATCAATCAGCCATCTGAATCAATATCTCTTGCGGGGGACGTAAGAGGTATGCAGGATGTGATGTGCTTTTTCACTGCCGGGTTCGCCGAGGTACTCCTTGTACAGCTCGATGACCGACGGGTTCTGATGGGACTTGCGGAGAGTCAGCGCTTCGTCCTCAGAATAGAGTGCTTTTGCACGGATTGCGCGGACATCGGTAAAGTTCTTGACAGCAGCCGGGACAAAGGGCTGTCCGCCGCCGTTGACACA
>DCTE01000156.1:6060-6287 GCA_002329405.1 Ruminococcaceae bacterium UBA1448
GCCGCCGGGGCAGGCCATGACTTCAATAAACTGGTAATCCGCTTCGCCGTTGCGGACAGCGGTCAGCAGCTTCTTGGCATTTGCGAGGCCGGAGCAGATCGCAACCTTGAGGGTCACGCCGCCGACGGTATAGGTTGCTTCCTTGATGCCTTCGGTGCCGCGGACAGCGGAGAAGTCCATCTTTTCAGCAGGGGTATCGGTACCGGTCAGCCAGTCGTTTGCGGCAC
>DCTE01000034.1 GCA_002329405.1 Ruminococcaceae bacterium UBA1448
TTATCTGCCTGCTGGATATGCAGCATTCCATCTGCCGTGGGTGCTGGAATGGTACCGGGAACACCGGCTTTATAAAGATGCTTTTCAGCTTTTATTAGATTTTCCTATATACAGTAAAAATATACCATTCAGTCATGAATAAAGCAGATATTTTCCCAAAACAACCCTCTTTTCTTTCACTTAAGCAGTCTGCTATACTGATAGTGAAAGGAAGTGTTCCCATTGACCAAAACCCTCTGGAGCAAAAATTATACGCTTGTTACCCTGGCAACCATTCTTGGTGCTGCTGGCGGTATTGCCGGAAATTTTGCGCTGTCTTTTCTGGTTTACGATGAAACCGGGAGTACCCTTGCAGCAGCCATTCTGGTTGCGATACAGGTTTTCCCTAATTTTCTGATTCCGCTGCTGGTTTCCCCGATGATGGACCGGCTGCCGAGAAAACCGTTTCTGGTCGGCGGTGATCTGGTAAACGGAATATTGTATGCGGCAGCTGGAACTTATCTGCTGTTCCAACCGTTTTCCTATACCGGCTATCTGCTTTTCTCGCTGCTGCTGGCCAGTCTCTCTTCATTTGACGGACTGGCTTACAATGCCATCTTTCCCAAGTTGATTCCAGATGGATGTGAAGAAAAAGGATATACGATTTCAACGATGATCTATCCGGTTTTGAATGTTGTCATGATGCCGCTGGCTGCATTGCTACTGGACGTTGTGGGGGTAGCGTGGATTCTGATTATACAAGGTATTCTGTCGGCAGCTGCTTCCCTCATCGAAAGCAGAATCGACTTTACAGAACAAAGAAAAACCAGTAACTGTTTTTCTTTGACGCAATGGAAAAATGACCTTGTCGAAGCGGTAAAGCTCTTAAAAAACGACTCCGGCCTTTGCAGCACCTATATCTATATGGCGGTAACCAATGGAATCGGCAATGCGTTTTCACCAATTTTAGTCGCGTTTTTCCGTACTGCCGCCGGATTTACCATCGGGATGTACTCTTTTTTCTCAGCTGCGGAATTTATCGGGCGGAGCATCGGCGGATTTATACACTACCACATCTCAATTCCTCCAAAAAAACGTTTTTCGTTCGCCTTTTTCGTCTATCAGATGTATGAAGCAATGGACATGATTCTATTATGGCTTCCCTATCCTCTGATGCTGGTCAATCGTTCCCTCTGCGGTTTTCTCGGTATCAACAGCGCCGTTATGCGGCAGGCTGCTGTTCAGAAATACATTCCCGACGATTACCGGGCAAGACTAAACGCATTAAATACCGTCCTCTCCTCAGCTGGATTATGTATATTCAGTCTCGCCATCGGAGCACTGGGAGAGCTACTCGACTACCGTCTATGCCTTACGGTTGGCGGATTGTTTACATCCGTTGTTCTATGGGCAACCGTTTGGAAAAACCGAAAGGGCGTCAAAAAGATTTATGAAACTGCCGCTGCAAAAGAAAAAACTTGAGTTCTTCACATTCCACTGTGTATCCTGTGAAATGTGAAAAGTCTTATGCGGGGAATACATATTTTTGAATCATATCAAACTGATTATTTTCAAGATAGTATACCGCGTTTTCTTCTGCTGAATAAACAAACGTCACTCTTGTCGCCCAGATTCCTTCCTGCCGGACATGATACAGCACGGAAAAAGCATCTGCGACCGAAAAATCACGCTGCTGATATTTTTCCAGCATTTGCACCGCCCGTTCATAACGGTCGTCTCCCGGCACGATATAGGGTTTTGTACTTTCAGGCGCAAGCAGAGAGTAATTGGTAACCAGTGAAAATCTATNNTCTATCCCGTCGCTGCCGGAATCCTATTCCAGGCTCAATCAACAACGTCCGTCCGTTTCGATCAGACAACATGGCCTGCATCGTCGCATCCGGCGCATAAACAATCTTGCGGGTCCGAACGAGTTCTGCCGCGCGGTCAAGAGTAATTTTTCCACAAATATACTGCTCTGTCAAATCCGCAACCGTCATATACGTCGGGTCATCCCGATAAGCCGCCGCCGGGTTACCATGCACATATAAAAGCGTTCCGACATTTCCGTTGCGATTGACGCCATGATAACTGTGATAGTTTCCATCCGGCCGCATAATGCCGATATAAAACCGGTTTTCATCCATCATCACCCGGTGGTTCCAAACTGCAAGGTCGATATCAAAATTGAATCCGGTAATCGTATTTTCCCCGGAATAAACCAGTCTTGTACACATGACAGATAGCTCCTCTCTATTAATAATCGTCCTACTTTATTTATCCATGATACCGCAATTTGGAAATAAAATCCAGCTACCGTACAGTTCTATATCAAACAGTAGAAAAAGGGCCGCAATTTGCAGCCCTCAGCCTATTGAGAAAGTCAACCACTAGTTTTCTCTATCCGCCATTGCCCTGCTATCGCATGGGCAATGGCTACATTTTGGGGGTAATTGCGCGCTTACGCGCGCCCAGGGCTACCGCCCTGGACCTGTTTTTCCCTTAAATTAACAGGTTTTCTAAAATCTTATGAATGATTATCAGATACAAAAATAGTTTTTTGACGAACTCAGGGCCGCGATATGCAGCCCTTTTGACGTTTATATATTTACTTTTGGTAGATAATCTTTTTTACAGCATATTCTGAAAGGCCATATTTACTGGCAATCTCCCAAACCGGCACACCGCTTCGGTATTCCCGGATAATCTCGGCATTCCTGATTTTCAGTTCGGCACGATATCCAGACAGTTCACCCCATCTTTTATGCTGTTCCTGTTTTACGGGCACATACAGATATCCGCCCTGAACATACTGTTGCAACTGTTCCACCAGCTGCGTTGGCAGCAGGTCTTTTGCATTCAAATATTTCATGCTGGCTCCTCCCTGATTGAAGTCGGTGAGCAAAGCCGGCATATTTTCTGCGGTCTTCATTCCTCCATGCAAATACCGCAGACAGCCTGCTTTGCATGGAGGAAAACAATGTTGCGTTTTTCCATTTGACAAACCCTTTCAAATAAATATGATTGTAAAATATTTACAGCCGCCGAATCAAATCCCACAAATCCATTTTAACCGAATCCGGCAGCAACAATCCCAATCTCTGTACAGTACTGACCGCGCCCGGCGTGGACACCGGTTTACGCTGCGCCGCATCCGACAACGACTGACGAACGACAAATTTTTCCCTTGTCGCAAAAGGAAAAGAGCGGATATATCCAACTTGATCCGTCTCACGGGCATTGGAAATAAACCGGGTATCCTTTACCCAATAGGGACAAACCGCCGTCACCGATATTCCCTGACCTACCAGCTCTCTGCCCAGCGCGCGGCTGTAACGGTACAAAAACGCCTTGGTCGCGGCGTAGACATTCAAGTAAGGCAGCGGTTGAAATGCCGCAGAAGAGCAGATTTCCAGAATTCTGCCGCCTCTCGTCATATGGGGCAGCACCATCTGGGTAACAACCACCGCCGCACGGCAGTTGAGGTCGATCATATCCGCCGCATCCTGCCCGGAGATATCCTGCCAGCTTCCGATCTTACCAAATCCTGCTGCATTGATCAACACCCGCACATCGGGACACAGGGAGGCAAGCATTGCCGATAGGGTATTTAACGCTTCTTTTCTGGTCAGATCCAGCGCAAGCACCCGTACCGGTGTTTTCACCTCAGTTTTCAACTGTTTTAACCGTTCTTCCCGCCGGGCGATCACCCAGATCTCATCCAACGGCTGAGCAAAACACCCTTTCAGCTGATAACTCGCATCCCCGCTCATTGCCAGTCGGGAACCAATATCCAGCTGCCGTACATACTCCGCTCCCAGTCCGCTGGAAGCACCCGTCACAATCGCAATCCGCATCTTATACCCCATCCTTTCCGTTTATATTTTCAGTATCCCACTATCCTACAAAGCATATACATGCAGCTTATATATGCTGCAAAAATATGCTTTTTCGTTACACAATCTGGTCACGTGTCTCTTCAGCACCTTTTCTGACCATTTCAAGCTCGTCCATCCGAATACAGTTGGGAATCGTATTCTGCTGAACGCCGCGCCAGCAGTCCTCAAAATCAAACCATTTTACCTCAGATATTTCCTCTTTTTGCAGAGAGAAGGCTTCCTCCTCTCTGTCCAGCCAGAGGAGGTAAACATTGCTGACCTGATTGTCACGAAACTCCCGATCATGAAATACCGCATTGAATGCAAACCGCCGCTGACCGCAGAAATGCAGCTGATCGGCTTTGGCCTCAACGCCCAGCTCCTCCTGCAGCTCACGCAGTGCGGACGGGATAAAATCCACCCCGGCAGGGATATGCCCTGCGCTGGAAATATCATAACACCCGGGATAAGAGTCTTTTCCCTCACTGCGCTTTTGCAACAGGACTTGCAGCCTCCCCTCTTTTATCCGGGCAATCCAGACATGAGAAGTCCGATGACGAATGCCCAGCATGTGCGCTCTTTCTCTGTCCACCGTTTCCCCGGTGGGAAAGCCGTTTTCATCCACGATATCCAATATTTCCATTTTCATCATTCCTTCCCTATTCAACCGCAAAATCAAAAAGCACCTGCCGGAAATTTCTTCCCAAACAGGCGCCTGTACAATTCCGGCCGATGTCCTTATGACAGCGCAATTGCCGCAAAACAGATAATGGCCTGAAGGATCGCAAACCGATAAACCGTCTGTGGGTCCGACCAGCCCATATTTTTCCTCGCGTGGTCATGCAGCGGTGTGCGGGTATTTTTCAGAATCGAAATCTTCAAAAACCGCTTAAGCGAAATTTTCGCCAGCCCCAGTCCACCGTCCAGAATCATGACCAGTCCCAGCAGCAGATAGATCAGCGGATTTCCGCTCTTCATCGCGGCAAATGCGATAAACAACCCCAATGCTCTTGACCCAGCGTCCCCCATCATCAGCACACTGGGAGAAGCATTGAACCACTGATACGCAAGCACGACCGCAATCATAATTCCGCACAAGAAAGCAAAAGAAGAATCTTTCCCCATACAGAGAACTGCAAACGAACCAATTGTAATCATCGAAAGCGTCCCGCTCAGCCCGTCCACGCCATCGGTGCAGTTGGTGACATTGATCGAGCCCCAGATCAGGATAACGCCAAGAATAATGTACAGCCACCGGGGAAGTTCCACACTAATCTCGGTAAATGGAATCAGAATGGAAGAGCCATTAAAGTTGACATAGGTAAATGCCCCAGCCAGCGCGATAATCAGGTCGATCAACCCTTTTTTATACTCATTCCACGGTTTTTCCGCCGCGTCGTCCAGATATCCCGACAGCATCCCGCCAACAACCAGCAGAATATAAATCAGGGTCTCCGCCGTAAACGGAACAAACAAAAGGCCGGCAATCGTAAACGCCCCGACAAAAATCAGCCCGGCCCCCCGCGGCTTTCCTCTGGAAAGCTCACCATTGACCGCAAACTTGCGCCCACCATCATGCGGCAGGCTGTTCTGGCCGTAACGGATACCGAAAAAGGACAGCGCAAACGCAGTCAGTATCCCAATGAACAGAAGCGGACTGGACAGTCCGAAAACTGTGGACAACATTGTTTTTCGTCCTCCAATATTTTATTTTCCGGGCGGAAAGAGACCTTGTCCTTCCTATCATATGTAATGAAATTACCCGGTATGAATCAGTTTTAGTATAACACATTTTTCCGGTCCGGTAAAGTTTTTTCGCACTTTTTCACATCCCTTCGGCCAGATACGTCAAAGTCTTTTCTTTCGTGCTTTATTCTGATATAATAATAAAAGTGTGTTATCTGTGAAGGGAGAGGACTCATGTGTACCAGAATTTTTATATCAGCATCAATGCTGTCCTGCCGCTGATCCTGTGCATGGCAGCCGGCTACATCTTTCGGGTCGCACGGCTGGCCAGCGAAGACTTTTGCCGGAGGTGCAACACCTTCTGTTTTAAAACCTTTCTGCCGCTGATGATTTTTATGAACGTCTATAATTCCGATCTGGAAAGTGCAATCCAGCCGGGAGTCTTTTTGTTTGGCGTACTTGGCACCCTTGCAATCTTTCTGGCAGCCTTTTTGTTGATTCCACTGATTGTGCGCAGCGGTGCGACCCAGCGGGATGGGACGCCAGTCACCGCCGCAAGCCGGCAGGCGGTTTTGATTCAGTCGATCTTCCGTTCCAACTTTGTGATCTTTGGTTATCAGGTTGTCGCCAATGTCTACGGCAGCGAACGGGCAGCAGTGGCATCGGTGCTGGCCGCCATTGTTGTTCCATTGTTTAATATACTTGCAGTATTTACACTAGAGTATTTTACAAATAGTAAAAAAGGTTTTTCTTCCGTCCTGAAAGGTATTGCAAAAAATCCGCTGATCTGGGGTGCAATACTCGCTTTTATCTTTAAATTTTTCGGCATTGTCTTTCCACAGCCGGTATACACCGGTCTGTCCAATATGGCGTCAATCGCAACCCCGCTCGCCCTGGTTGTACTGGGAGGAACGTTCCATTTTGATTCCCTCGGGAAAAATGCGGGCGCACTGACACTGGGCGTACTCGGAAAAATCGTCATTGCACCGCTGATCATGGTCCCAATTGCGGCAGCACTTGGATTCAGAGATGCAAACCTGCTGTCACTGATGATCGTCTTTGCCTCTCCTACCGCCGTTAATTCCTATACAATGGCGGCAGCCTACAAACATGACCCTGAACTTGCCGGACAACTGGTGGTCATGACCAGTATTTTTTCGATGCTGTCGGTGTTTGGATGGATTTTTGTGCTGCAAACGATGGGATTAATTGCGATCTGATTTGCAAAACCGATTGAAAAGTGCTATAATAAGCTAAACAAAAAAACAGGAAATGAGACGGGGAGCTTCCGCACGGAGGCTGAGAGGGAACGCAGTGCCGTTCCGACCCGAAACCTGATTTGGGTAATGCCAACGTAGGGATTTTCTAGCAGAATAACAGGGACATTTGCTCCTTTTGGATTCTTTCCGGGAAATGCCTGCCCATTTGCGGCACATTTCCCGGTTTTTGTATTTTACAAAAAGGAGTCATCCATATGAAAACTTCCCTTCATCTCCGCAAACTCTGTCTTGCAGCCGTCCTGACCGCCGTCTGTGTGGCTACCTCCACCTTTTCGATTCCAGTCGGTGCATCACGCTGCTTCCCCATCCAGCATTTGTGCAATATTCTGGCAGGTGTATTCCTCGGGCCATGGTACAGTGTCGGGATGGCTTTCTGTGCCAGCCTTCTTCGCAATCTGATGGGTTCAGGAACTCTGCTCGCCTTCCCGGGCAGCATGGCAGGGGCTCTGCTGGGCGGCATACTCTACCAGTACTGCGGACACAAACTGGTGCTTGCCTACCTCGGAGAACTGGTCGGAACCAGCATTCTGGGCGGTATACTTGCCTGGCCGCTCGCAGTCTTTGTCCTCGGAAAAGAATCTGCATTGTTTTCCTATGTATTTCCATTCTTCGTCAGCTGTGCAGGGGGAACGATCATCGCTGTTTTCCTGGTCGGCGCATTAAAAAAGACCGGCACACTGAATCGGGTACTCAACCCGTCCGTCAGAAAATTATGATCCGATCGTAAAATATCCGGCGTCTGATGACAGGCGCCGGATATTTTTATGAGCTATTCAACTAAATTACAAAGCTGCGGATTATTTAAAGTACTCAACACCGCTCTTGAAGATCAGCTGATCTTTTGTTCCGTCGATATTCTTGGCAAGGTCGCTGCCGATGACACGTTCACTGTGACCCATCTTACCCAGCACGCGGCCGTCAGGAGAGGTGATGCCTTCAATCGCCATAACCGAAGCATTGGGATTGAAGTGAATGTCATAGGTGGGGTTGCCTTCCAGATCGACATACTGGGTCGCAATCTGACCATTGGCTGCCATCTGCGCCACCAGTTCAGGAGTCGCGATAAACCGTCCTTCACCGTGAGAAATCGGGATCATATGATAATCACCGACCGAGGTATTATACAGCCAGGGCGACTTATTGGATGCGATGCGGGTACGAACCATCATCGACTGATGGCGGCCAATCGAGTTGAAGGTCAGGGTCGGAGAGTTGTCTTCCATCTCGACAATCTCGCCAAAGGGCACCAGACCCAGTTTAACCAAAGCCTGGAAACCGTTGCAGATACCCAGCATCAGGCCATCCCGCTGTTTGAGCAGGGTATGTACACCGTCCTTGATGCGCGGGTTGCGGAAGAAAGCAGTGATAAATTTGCCGCTGCCGTCCGGTTCGTCACCGCCGGAGAAGCCGCCGGGAATCATGACGATCTGGCTCTCAGCCAGACGACGTGCGAACTCGTTGACCGACTCTTCGATATCAGAACCATTCAGGTTACGGATGACAAAGACATCCGCCTGTGCACCAGCCTTTTCAAAGGCGCGTGCGGTATCATATTCGCAGTTGGTACCCGGGAATACCGGAATCAGGACGCGGGGACGCGCAACTTTGATTGCCGGGGACAGTTTCGTTTCAGAAGTATAGGTAAAGGTCTCGGGCTTGCCTTCGGGAACAGCCGCCAGCGTATGATAGACCTTTTCGAGCTTTTCTTCGTACGAATTCTGGAGGTCATCCAGCTTGACTTTTTCGCCGCTGTACAGAGTGACAACCGGTTCCAGACGGGTGGTACCGATAACCGGCAGACCTTCTGCATCCGCTTCACCTGCCATCTCAAGTACAAAGCCGCCGTAAACAGGGTTGAACATCAGCGTCTTGCAGACATCAGCCGTAAAGGTAAAGCCAATCTTGTTGCCAAGACCCATCTTGACAATTGCTTCCGAAACACCGCCGTAACCCAGCGTCCATGCAGACAGCACCTTACCTGCTGCGATCATATCACGTACACGGGTAAAGACTTCACGAACAGAAGCATAATCGGGCGTACCATCTTCGTTCATCTTCGGCAGCAGCAGCACGACCGGAGAGGTGACACACTTAAATTCGGGCGAAATGACCTTTCTCGCATCCGCCAGCGATACCGCAAACGAAACCAGCGTAGGCGGAACGTCGATATCCTCAAAGGTACCGGACATCGAGTCCTTGCCGCCGATTGAAGCGGCCCCCAGCTGCCACTGTGCTTCCAGACCGCCCAGCAGTGCGCTCATTGGCTTGCCCCATCTGGTTGGATCGGAAGTCATTCTCTCAAAGTATTCCTGGAAGGTCAGCCAGCATTTTTCATGGTTGCCGCCGGCCGCAACCAGTTTTGCGATCGACTCAATAACCGCATACTGTGCACCCAGATAAGGGTTCTGTGCAGTCAGATCAGGGTTATAGCCCCACGCCATGACCGAACAGGTGTTGGTGTCACCAGTCAGAACCGGCAGTTTGGCAGCCATTGCCTGGGTCTTGGTCATCTGGTATTTACCGCCGTAAGGCATCGTAACGGTTGCGCCGCCGATCGACGAGTCAAACATCGAGACCAGCCCCTTCTGCGAGCAGATATTGAGGTTGGACATATGTGCAACCCAGTTATCGGGCGTATTTTCCAGGACATTGACCGGATGGACTTCAGATACTTCGATCTTGACGTTGGTATGCTTTTCAGCACCGTTGGAATTCAGGAACTCTCTGGACAGGTCAACAATCGTATTGCCGCACCAGGTCATGGTCATTCGTTCTTTATCGGTAACAGTCGCAACAACCGTTGCTTCGAGGTTTTCAGTATGTGCCAGCTGGATAAACTTTTCGACGTTTTCAGGAGCAACAACGACTGCCATTCTCTCCTGGGATTCAGAGATTGCAAGCTCGGTGCCATCCAGACCGTCATATTTTTTCGGTACAGCATCCAGATTGATGTCCAGGCCATCTGCCAGCTCACCGATTGCAACCGAAACACCACCTGCACCAAAGTCGTTGCAGCGGCGAATCATCCGGGTGACCTCCGGGTCACGGAACAGACGGGCCAGCTCACGTTCAATCGGGGCGTTGCCCTTCTGGACTTCAGCACCGCAGGTTTCCAGCGATTCCAGTGTATGGGATTTGGACGAACCGGTTGCACCGCCGCAGCCGTCACGGCCGGTACGGCCGCCCAGCAGGATGACGATATCGCCGGGATCGGGGACTTCACGGATGACATTTTCGGCAGGAGCCGCACCAATGACTGCGCCGATCTCCATTCTCTTTGCAACATAGTTGGGATGGTAAACCTCGGTAACTTCGCCGGTTGCAAGGCCAATCTGGTTGCCATAAGAGGAATAGCCTCTTGCAGCAGTAGTCACGATCTTTTTCTGCGGGAGCTTGCCCTTGAGGGTCTGGCTTCTCGGAACAGTCGGGTCAGCCGCACCGGTCACACGCATTGCCTGGTAAACATAACTGCGTCCCGAAAGCGGGTCACGGATTGCACCGCCCAGACAGGTTGCAGCACCACCGAAAGGTTCGATCTCGGTCGGATGGTTATGGGTCTCATTCTTAAACAGCAGCAGCCAGTCTTCCATTTTGCCGTCGACGTCTACCTGAATGCGGACGGTGCAGGCATTGATTTCATCAGATTCATCCAGGTCGGTCAGAATGCCATCTTTTTTCAGTTTCTTGGCACCGATGACAGCCATATCCATCAGGGTCATCGGTTTTTTCTTTTTGCCCTCGTACAGTTCCTTACGGACAGCCAGATACTGCTCATAGGTCTTGCGAATAGCCGGATCGTCGATCTCAACTTGGTCGATAATTGTGCCGAAAGTAGTATGACGGCAATGGTCAGACCAGTAGGTATCAATCAAACGAATTTCGGTGATGGTGGGGTCACGGTGTTCGATATATTTGAAGTAACGCTGGCAGAAGGCAATGTCGTCAAAATCCATTGCCAGGCTGTAAGATACAATAAATCCGGCAAGTTCCTCATCCGACAGCTCGATAAATCCATCCAGTGTCTTGACAGTCGTCGGGATATCGTAGCTGACCGCCAGAGTGTCAAACTTTGCAAGGGAGGCTTCTCTTGCCTCGACAGGGTTGATCAGCGTATTCTTGATGGTTTCAAACTCTTCGTCGGAGATCTCTCCGTCGATCAGATAAACGCGGGCGTTGCGTACTCTGGGACGGTCACCCTGGGTCATGATCTGGATGCACTGTTCGCAGGAATCCGCTCTCTGATCAAACTGGCCGGGCAGGTACTCGACTGCCAGCAGCCGCTGGCCGGGCTGGAGTGCCGGGAGTTCTGCACAGGTCACATCGACTGCCGGCTCCGAAAAGATGGTACGGGAAGCAGTCTCAAAAGTTTCAGGATCAATTCCTTCGACATCATAACGGTTGAACAGACGGACGCTCTTCACCTTGATGCCAAGGGTGGAAATGTCGTGGCGAACACCATTTGCTTCCACGGCAAATTCCGGTTTCTTTTCAACATAGATTCTGAAAACAGCCATATTTTCACAAGTCCTTTCCATACTTTTCCGATAACGGAAAACAGTTTAAAGGTAAAAGGCGGCCTTTTCGGATTTATTCCAAAATGCCGCCATGCAAACGGGCAAAGCCCTTTTACAGCAATTCAATCCGCCTGCCGTCTCACAGGCGGTCATACCTCGTCCGGTGACAGCACCTCTCCGAGACAACGGTTGTCCACCCGGGAAGTCAGCCGGACCGGAACAATCCTTCCGACCATTTCTTCACCGCACTGCACCACCACCGGCGTATAGTTGGCGGTATACCCTTCATACCCCAGCGGGGTTTTGGTCGACTCAATCAAAACCTTTTCTACCCGGCCGACCATTTTTTCCAAAAAAGCGATCCGGGTCCTGTCGGTGACAGCAATCATCGCCCGGCTGCGGGCAGATTTTTCCTGCTCGGACAACTGCTCAGGTCTTGCAGCAGCCGGCGTACCATCCCTTCTGGAATAAGGGAAAACATGTACCCGTGCAAATCCAATCTTTTCAGCAAACGCCGCTGAAGCCGCGAAATCTTCTTCGGTTTCACCCGGGAAGCCGACCAGAATATCGGTGGTAATCGCAGGAAGCGGAAACGCTTTTCGGATTGCATCAACAATCCGCTCATATTCAGCCGTATCATAATGACGGTTCATGCTCCGCAGCGTCCGGTCACAGCCGCTTTGCAGCGCAAGATGAAATTGTGGACAGAAGTTGGGGAAAGTCGCCATCTCGGCAATATCCTCATCTGACAGCAGCTCCGGTTCCAGACTGCCCAGCCGCACCCGCTTGATGCCCGGCACCATACAGGCCAGCCGTACCGCGTCAATCAGCCGCAATCCGACTTCTTTTCCATAGGAAGAAAGGTTGATACCAACCAGCACGACCTCTTTATAGCCGGATTGCGCCAGTGCCATCAGTTCCCGCTCAATATCCGCCAGCGGTTTGGAGCGAACCGGCCCCCTTGCCTTGGGAATAATGCAGTAGGAGCAATACCGTTCACAGCCGTCCTCAATCTTGACATACGCCCGGGTACGGTTGCCCAACCCGGTTACCTGCATAGATTCAAAAGCTTCTCCCCGCTGATGGGCGGGAATATCGACAATCCGCTGTCCAGTTTTGCGTATCTGCTCGACCAGTTCTGGAATTTTAGCGCGTGCCAGTTCCCCAGTCACAATATCCGCCTCCATGATCTCAGCAGCCGCTTCCGGGAACGCCTGTGGATAGCATCCGGTCAACACGCCGATTGCACCCGGATTTTTCTTTTTCATTCTGCGAAGCAGCTGGCGGGTCTTCTGGTCCCCGGTAGAAGTCACAGTGCAGGAATTAAGCAAGCAGACGTCTGCTTCACCATCCGGCGATACAATTTCATAACCTCTTGCACGGAAAAGCTCAGCCAGGACTTCTGTTTCATACTGGTTTACTTTACATCCAACCGTCATCAAAGCAATGCGCGGCAAAAAAAATCCTCCCTTACAGCTCGTTATTTTCTTGACAATGCCTGTATTTCCGATCAACGGTGCATTTTGCACTGTACAGGTGGTATTTTGCCAAATTCGGCATAAAATTCAATTGTCATAATATCACATAAAAATAAAAGAATGTTGTGCAGTCTCTATAATTACGACCGGTCACTGATTATATTATAATGGAATAAATAGAAATTGGCAAGAGCCAGTTGACTTAAAGAAATGTTCCTGCTATACTTTAATTACGGTAAGAATGACGAACCTGTCTCCAGCATTTTGCGCGCAGTGATTTTGAAGCTGGTCCGTTGTTCTGCCGAAAGCTGTTGCGTCAGGTTAGGAGGATTTCCCGGAAGATGAGAACCTGCAAAATTCTGCTGAATACACCAGCCGATGTCAGAGAACTGGTCGAACTGGTCAGCAGGTGTATTTATCAAGTCGGGCTGGTGTCCGGCCGGTATGCGGTCGACGCAAAATCCATCATGGGTGTTTTCAGCCTTGACCTGTCCAAACCAGTTACGCTCTGTGCTCACTTCGACGACGCCGATGGGTTGTTTGTCGAGCTACAGAAATTCAGGGTTGCTTAATTTGAAGCATGCACAGACAAAAGCCAGCCGGGGTCCGGCTACAGTAACCCCGATTATTCGTCAGCGGCACCGGAAGTGACCTCAAAATAAAAAGAGAAAAGGTTTTTCCATGTCCACCCAGAACACATTTTATGACAAAGAGGAGAATAAATATGAAGAAAGTTTGCCAGATTCAGCTTAAAACCGTAAATGAAGTCAAGCATTTTGTTGACATTATGACCCAGTGCCCTTATGACGTCGACCTGCTCTCCGGCCGATATGTCATCGATGCAAAATCGCTGATGGGTATTTTCAGTCTTGACCTGACCAAACCGATCGATCTGGCCGTCTCGACCGACGATGTTGACGATCTGCTGAAAAAGATTGACTTCTGCATCATCAAAAATGATTGATGGACAAAGCGGTCAAATATATTTGTATTGTGGCCAGACCATTTGCTGCCGTATGCGCGCAAGGCACCAAATGATGACGCACTGATTTTGTTATCCGCACCAACCGACAAAAGGTTGTGTAAAACCACCAACAGATATAACGCCAGCATCAGCCGGACAGAAGCAATATGTTTCTGTCCGGCTGATGCTTTTTATTTGACCGGCAAAATCAAACCACCTAATGCCATAATCGGACCATCTATTTAAAAGGCCTTGTATCTGTACGCAATTTTTTTTATACTGAAAATGCCAAGGAGGTGGTACGATGCAGATCGATATCAAAATTGACGAATCCTGTCCCGAACTGCGCATCATAATTGTAACGAATCAGATTACCGACGAAATTCAGGAAATCATTAATAAACTTTCGAATCCATCTGCCCGGATGCTCACTGGATTCCGAGGAAATACGCTGAAGATCCTCAATCAGCAGGAAATTATACGAATTTATACACAATCAGGAAAAGTCCTGGCTGCCACAGTTTCAGGGGAATATACCCTTCGTTTTCGGCTGTATGAACTGGAAGCACGGCTGGACCCAGAAATTTTTGTACGTATTTCCAATTCGGAAATTATCAATCTGAAAAAAGTAAAGGGATTTGATCTCAGCCTTGCAGGAAATATCCGGGTCACCCTTACCGACGGAGCCGTTACATATGTTTCAAGACGGTATATATCCAAAATTAAAAAATTGCTGGGAATATGAGGTGAATTTTTATGAAAAAAAAGGTTTTACTATATGCACTTATTGGTGCCCCTGTCGGCGTAACAATTGGGACAGTAATTACTATTTTGATTTCTTTAACGGCCGGAGATGGAAATTTTTACCCAGTTGTTCCCATCCTATCTGAAAAATGCAACAATGAGCTGAATGCGGTCATTGTTCAAACCGTTTGCCTGCTGATTTACGGAGCCGTATGGTCGGCCGCTTCATTGATCTGGCGGATGGAAGGCTGGAACATTACCCGACAAACTATTACACATCTGATCATTTGTTCAGGTATAACCTTCCCAGTCGCTTATTTTATGTACTGGATGGAACATTCAATATGGGGAATTCTATCCTATTTTGGCATATTTCTGGCAATTTATCTGGTGATCTGGCTCTCGCTGTACCTGTCGATAAAAAGAAAAATCCGTCAGATCAACAAACGATTCCAGCATTCCAGCTAAAACAGCCTGAATATGGATTAACCGGACACTATGTGAATATCTCAGACCCCGTCCACATATAATAGTTACAGTAAAGTATGAAGGAAAGGCGGCGTCTGATATGATAAGAACCCGGCAGAAGAAAGGGCTGTGTGCAGCCTGTGTGTCTCTTTTTTCCGCCATCTGGCTCTGTTGCGGAACTGCACTGGCAGAAGAAGCACCATCCAGCACAGTACAGCTGGATATCCCGGCAAAAAGCTGTATCTTGACCGACAGCGCAGGCAATGTCCTGTATGAAGATAATGCTGATCAGCAGATGCCGCCGGCTTCGATTACCAAAATCATGACCCTACTGCTGACCTTTGAGGCTCTGGACGCAGGTACACTGTCAGAAGACCAGATGGTTACCTGCTCAGAATATGCCGCCTCGATGGGGGGAACACAGATCTGGCTGGAACCAGGCGAGGAGATGGCTCTGTCGGATATTATCAAGGCAACGGCCGTCAATTCCGCCAACGACTGCGCGATGGTGCTGGCCGAAACGGTCGCCGGCAGTGAAGAGGCGTTTGTCGCAATGATGAACGAAAAAGCCGCTGCTCTGGGGATGACCGGCACGCATTTTGAAAATCCAACCGGGCTGGATGCCGACGGGCATCTGTCCACTGCAAGAGATATCGCGATCATGTCCGCCGAACTGCTCAAACATGAGGGCGTTACTGAATATACCACCATCTGGATGGATTCGCTCCGAAACGGCGAAACCGGTCTGGTTAATACCAATAAGCTGGTACGGTATTATACCGGCTGTACCGGACTGAAAACCGGCACAACCGATGGTGCCGGCAGCTGCCTTTCCGCAACTGCGACGAGGGACGGCGTGTCGCTGATCGCAGTATCCATGGGCAGTGAAACATCCAACGACCGGTTTGCTTCCTGCCGGACACTGCTGGACTATGGTTTTGCCTCTTATGAGAATTTTACCCCTGTTCTGGATGACCAGACCCTTGCCCCTGTTCCGGCTCTCGGCGGACAGAGCGAACAGGTTTCGATCTCTGCCGACATGCCCGAAGGGATTCTGATCCCAAAGGGAATGGCTGATCAGGTCAAGGTCGAGGTAACAAAAGAAAGCACAGTCACTGCTCCAGTAGAAGAAGGAACTGTACTGGGCAACGCAGTAATCTCGCTGGACGGGAAGGTGCTGGCACAAATCCCGCTGCGGGCAAAAGAGCAGGTCGAAAAGATTGATTTTTCTTTCGCGCTGCGCAGGTTATGGATGCTTTTTACCATTTCTCCGTTTGCTGAAGAGGAAATACAGAAAAATTGACAGAAATGGACCATCTTTTAAAAAAGTGTAAGAAATCTGAAAAATAATCTGTTATCGGTAGGTTGTTGTCAAATTTTTCTGAAAAAAACCGGTAAAATGGCTTGAATATCCCCGTTTCATGTAGTACAATAAGATTGCGGAATAGTCCGTACACAAAACTTTGTTTGTGTTTCTTATTTTCCCATATGGTTTAAATATCGGGATTTTAATATTCTGAAACAGAGGGGGTATACGCCAATGGCGTTAACTTTCAACAACTCTTATCTGAAAGGCTTTATGAGCGATCATGAAATTGACGCGCTCGCACCTTTTATCAAAACCTCTCACGATATGCTGCATGCCGGAACTGGTCTGGGCAACGATTTCCTCGGATGGGTCAATCTTCCGACCGATTACGACAAAGAAGAATTTGAACGCATCAAAAAGGCAGCTAAAAAGATTCAGGAACAGGCGGATGTTCTGGTTGTTCTGGGTATCGGCGGCTCTTATCTGGGTGCCCGCGCTGTCATCGAAGTCATCAAATCCCAGATGTACAACAATCTGGCCAAAAAGACTCCTCAGATCTATTTTGCCGGCAACAGCGTAAGCCCATCCTATCTTCAGGAGATCATCTCGCTGTGCAAAGGCAAAGACGTCGCAGTCAATGTCATCTCCAAATCCGGTACAACAACCGAAACCGCCCTTGCTTTCCGTGTCTTTAAGAAGCTGTTGGAAGACAAATACGGCGAAGGTGCAAAAGACCGCATCTATGCAACAACCGACCGCAAGAAAGGCACGCTGAAAGAGCTGTCCGACAAGATGGGTTATGAAACCTTTGTTGTCCCGGACGATGTCGGCGGACGTTTCTCGGTTCTGACCGCTGTTGGCCTGCTGCCGATCGCAGCTGCCGGTATTGATATCGACGCGCTGATGGAAGGCGCGAGAGCTGCTCAGAATGCCCTGATGGATCCTTCTGTTGAAACCAATGACGCATATCGTTATGCAGCTACCCGTTTTGCCATGAAGCAGAAAGGCAAAGCAATGGAACTGCTGGTCTCCTTTGACCCCTGCTTTGCAACGATGGCTGAATGGTACAAACAGCTGTACGGCGAGAGCCAGGGCAAGGATGGAAAGGGTTTGTTCCCCTCTTCTGTCACCTTCTCCACCGACCTGCATTCGCTGGGCCAGATCATTCAGGACGGTTCCAAGATGCTGTTTGAGACCTTTGTCGATATCAAGAAGCCGAAACAGGACTTCTTTATCGAAAACGACCCCGACAACATGGACGGCCTGAACTTCCTGTCCAACCAGGAAATGAGCATTGTCAACGCAACTGTCATGCAAGCGACCCTGCTGGCACACTCGGAAGGCGGCGTCCCCTGCGCTGTACTGGAAATGCCGACCATCAATGAATATGAAATCGGCTATCTGATCTACTTTTTCGAAAAGGCCTGCGCTGTCGAAGGTTATATGATGGGCATTAACCCCTTTGACCAGCCCGGCGTTGAAAGCTATAAAAAGAACATGTTTGCACTGCTTGGTAAACCTGGTTATGAAAAACTGGGTGAAGAGCTGAAAGCAAAGATGGGCAAAGAATAAGATAATTTAAATTTAAGCAGAAAGCCATTCGGACAACTGTCTGAACGGCCTTCTGTCTAAATAAATGAAACAGGCCTTCTGTTTCGGAAAAATGGAGGTACCTATTATGATTAAACTGATTGTCGGTAACAAAGGATCCGGTAAAACAAAACTGTTGATTGATCTGGTCACCAAAGCGGCCAACACTTCCAATGGTAATGTTGTTTGTATCGAAAAAGAACCCAAGCTCACTTTTGATATCCCTTCTTCTGTCCGTCTGATGGAAACCTGCAAAGACAGCATCGAAGGTTATGAAGAATTTTACGGTTATATTACCGGCGTTCTGTCCGGTAACTTTGATATTACCGATCTGTTCATCGACTCTACCCTGAAGATCGGCGGACGCGACCTGAACAAGCTGGCTTGCTTCCTTGAAAAACTTTCCAAGGCAATCGGCAGCAGAGAGCTGAACGTGGTTATGACCATTTCGGCTGACAAAGAAGAGCTTCCTGTCTCTGTCCGTTCCTACATTATGTAATGATGGTTTTTAAAAAGCGGTCTCCCGGATGGGAGGCCGCTTTTTTATAATCTGCCGGAAATCTTAGCTGATGGCAGCTGGCTGGATAACCGCTGCCGCGGGCACGGCAGGGGGCGTAAAATGACTGTCCCAGTAGTCCCCATATGGCATCCGGGCAATTGTATCTGCCCGCTGTTTTTCCCGGCGGTAAGCATCCAGCACCGCATCTTCCAACTGTTTGCGGGCAGCCGGTGTGATCGGGTGGACAATGTCGCGAAAGACACCGCCTGTCTCTCTTCTGGATGGCATCGCCACGAAAAGCCGCTGAGGGCCTTCAATCACCTTTAAATCATGAATCGCGATCTCATCCCCTACAGTCACCGAGACCACCGCGCGCAGTCTCCCCTCTTCCATCAGTTTGCGTACCTTGATATCTGTAATCTGCATAAAACTCCGTCCTTTCTTTTCACGGGTCATTTATTGTCAGCCGCTTTTGTCTGACATATCCATATTGTGGGCATGTGACGGCAATTTATACAAAGCCGGGCCGGGTAATGTAAAGATACCGTGAAAAATATCCCGTTTATCTTGCACTTTTCGGTTGAATATGGTACTATTGAAACAGTATATCAGAAAGGTATGATTGATTATGGATACTTATTGCGAGTATATCGTCAAGAAGAAAAACGGCGGCAGGGAAATGGCACTGCGTGCACTGATCGTTGTCGGTGCGTTGGTGCTGTTCCTGATTTTCATGTTTTTGGGAACAGTGGTCGGTGCTTTCTCAATGATCACGACCCTGCTGGCGTTTGGCTCGCTGTACGGCGGCTATCTGCTGATCACCAGCATGAACATTGAATATGAATACATCGTCACCAATGGTGAAATGGATGTCGACAAGATCATTGCCAAGCGCAAAAGAAAACGGATGCTGACCGTCAACGCGCGCAGCTTTGAAAAGTTTGGCCCATTCAAGGAAGCAGAACATGCCAATGAAAGCTATTCCAACCGTGTTTATGCCTGCACTTCTCCTGACGATCCGGGCTGCTATTATGCCGTGCTGACACACCAGACGATGGGACGGATTCTGCTGGTGTTTACTCCCAACGATAATGTGTTGGAAAATCTGAAATCTTATATTCCCAGACAGGCGGGCGGTCATGCTTTTTACGGGAATCGACCTGACGGAAATTGAGCGGATCAAAAAGAGCTGTCAAAACCCTCGTTTTATAGCGAGGGTTTTTTCTGCAAAAGAGCAGGAATATTTCGCCTCGAAAAGAAATCCTTATCCGTCTATGGCAGCCGCCTTTGCGGCAAAAGAGGCGTTTTCCAAAGCACTGGGAACCGGTATCCGCGGTTTTGAGCTGAACGAAGTTTCAGTGGAGCATGATCCGCTTGGTGCACCGTTTTTTACTTTTACAGGACATGCCGCCGAAATTGTCCGGCAGCGGAAGCTGTCCTTTTCCCTGTCGCTGACCCATACCGATACTGTCGCGGCCGCCTTTGTCGTCGCGACAGAAACCGATCTGGATACAAACCAAATCATCAGATAACCTTGTCTGAAAGGAGACAGTTATGGCAAAACTCCGAAAGATGCTCGGCAAACCGGACAGCCCATGTTCCGTCGCGCTGATGCGGCTGATTGAAACCCAGAGCCAGCAAACCCTCAGCCGCTGGGCAGTAGAATATACAGCCCGGCGCTGTCTTCCGATCTTTGCAAAGCAGCTGGCGGAAGATACCCGCCCGTCGGATGCGCTCAACAGCTGCCGCGCATACTTAAGCGGGAAACTCCGGCTGGCAGAAGTAAAACCGTTTTTAAAAGCTGCCCGGCAGGCTGCACAGGATGCAGACCAGTTTCCAGCCGCGCAGGCAGCTGCCAGAGCAATTGCAACCGCCTGTGCTGTTGTCCAAAACCCGCCCGGAGCACTGGGATTTACCTTTTACTGTGCTGCGGCGGTCGCTTATGACGAAGCAGGTGTCGATCAACCGGCAGCTGTTTATGACCAGCTGGCTGAAAAAGAATTTGAAGAGATCCTGCGTTCCTTGCAGCAGGCAGCACTTCCCGACGAACCAAATCCTGTTAAAATTGACTGGAACTGCTGACCCGTTTGATCACCAATTATTTGTTGATGAAAGGATGAAGATGTGATGGCTGAATTGACCGGAAAAACAATTTTAGTCGGTGTCTCGGGCGGTATCGCCGCTTACAAGATGCCCAATCTTGTCAGTATGCTGGTACAGAATGGCGCGGATGTCCATGTCCTGCTGACTGAAAACGCAAAAAATATTATTCCGCCTCTTCCATTTGAAGCACTGACCGGCAACCGCTGTTTGACCAGCCCATTTGAGCGGAGCGACCCACCGGTCATCCATCATATTGCACTTGCGAAAAAAGCGGACCTGTTGTTTCTTGCGCCTGCATCTGCGGATATTATTGGGAAATGTGCCAACGGAATTGCTGACGACATGCTGACTTCGACCATTCTGGCCTGTCAGTGCCCGATCTATTTTGCACCAGCAATGAACGACCGGATGTATACCAATTCGATTGTGCAGGAAAATATGGAGAAGCTCCGGCGGCATGGCTGGCATCAAATTGACCCGGCTGTCGGACACCTCGCCTGCGGCGGTGCAGGACTGGGAAAAATGCCCAACCCGGAAGAATTATACCTGTATATTCAGCGGGAACTGGCCTGCAAAAAGGATATGGCCGGGCTGAAACTGCTGGTGACAGCCGGCGCAACCCAGGAAGCCATCGACCCGGTCCGCTATATCACCAACCATTCCTCCGGCAAGATGGGCTATGCGATTGCAAAAGCCGCTATGCTCCGCGGAGCAGATGTTACACTGGTCAGCGGCCGTACCGCCCTGACGCCTTCCCCGTTTGTTCATACAGTAGACGTTGTATCGGCAGCAGATATGTACCGCGAGGTAACGGCGCGTGCCCCAGAGCAGGATATCATTATCAAAGCTGCCGCCGTCGCGGATTATACCCCGGCAGAGGTTGCAGATGAAAAAATCAAAAAGAAAGACGGTGATCTGTCCATTTTGCTTACCCGTACCCAGGATATTCTGGGTTATCTCGGTGCCCACCGTGTCCCCGGCCAGGTGCTCTGCGGTTTTTCGATGGAAACGGAGCATATGCTGGAAAACTCCCGCAAAAAGCTGAAAAAGAAAAATGTCGACCTGATCGCTGCCAACAACGTCAAAGTTGCCGGCGCTGGGTTCCAAGGAGATACCAACGTGCTGACACTGATTACCCGGGAGAATGAGGTCGAACTGCCGCTGATGAGCAAGGAACAGGCAGCGCATCAGCTGCTGGATAAGCTGCTGGAGATCCGGCTTGAACTTGGACACAAAGGAGAATTTGGCGATGATGACTGACTTTTCGGTCCTGTCAGCGATTCTGGACGCCTATCCGTATCAAATCGTTTTCTGCGACCGCAACCATATTATCCAATATATGAACAAGGCCGCCCACAAACGTTATGATGGAAGAATCGGCATTGGAGACAGCATCTTTGGCTGTCACAATCAGGGTTCCTGCCAAAAAATCGAGGCGTTTCTTACCCGCGCCGACGCAGGCGAAGAGGAAATGTTTGAAGCAATCAACCCTGCCCGTCAGGAACGGGAGTTTTTTACCCCGGTCCGCGACCAGCAGGGAAAAGTCATTGGCTATTTTGAGCGGCACGAATTTTACGGCGAGCTGAAAGACAATGGAATATCCGGCATCGAATAAACGGCCGGGACTGACCGGCGGCGGGCTGAAACTGATTGCAATTGTCTGTATGCTGATCGACCATATTGCCTGGGCCTTTGTACCGACCGTTTCTGCCGCTGGGATTGTCATGCACACACTGGGACGGATTACCGCGCCGGTCATGTGTTTTATGCTGGCAGAAGGTTACCGGCACACAAGCAACTTTAAACGATACGCCCACAGGCTTGCCATATTTGCTGCTGTCTCCTATCTGCCGTTTATTCTGTTTCTTGAAGGCGGTCTGCCGGAAGACAGCAGCGCTCTGCTGAGTCTGAACATGATCTATACCCTGTTACTGGCACTGCTTGCTCTGTGGGCTGACGAACATCTGAAAGGTGCAGACCGGCTGATGGCGATTGGTGGGCTCTGCTTTTTGTCGCTGCTGGGAGACTGGCCGGTAATGGCAATCCTGTATACCCTGAATTTTGCCCGCAACCGGGGAGATAAAAAGCGGATGGTCGGAATATTTATTCTGATTCCAACCATCTTTACGCTGTATTCCATCCTGAGCGGACTACTCAACAGGTATCCTGTAGACGATCTGCTGGCTGGATGTCTGCCCCAGATGGGCACGGTTCTTTCACTGCCGCTGATTGGGCGGTACAATGGCAAAAAGGGTGGGAAAACCGGCGGGAAATGGTTTTTCTACTGGTTTTATCCGGCTCATTTACTGCTGCTGGCGATCATTCAGATGGCTGTTTATAGATGACAAGGGAGTGAAAAAATGCTTATACTGACTGGAGATCAGATGCGTGCCGCCGAAAAACTGGCGGTCGAAGCCGGTATCAGCTTTGAACAGCTGATGGAAAATGCCGGAAACGGTGCTGCCGATGCGATCATCGGGCGTTTTGGGAAACTGCTTGTCCCCGGAGCCAGCATTCTAATCCTATTGGGACGCGGAAACAACGGCGGAGATGGCCTGGTTATTGCGCGGGTGCTGCTCCAATGGCAGCCTCAACTGACGATAGATCTGGTGTTCTGTCTGGACGGACCGCTCTCCTCTCTTGCCGCACTAAATCTGTCGCGGCTGAAGGAATACCCGCAGATTCGTGTCTGGAACCAGCCGGACCAGCAGACTTTTTCCATGCTCTGTCAGAGAAGCTGTCTGATTCTCGACGGCATTTTTGGAACCGGATTCCACGGCCAGCTGCCTGAAACGGCAGCTCTTGCTGTGCAGACAGCCAACAGCAGCTCCGCAAAAAGGATTGCACTGGATATCCCGACCGGTATCAACGGAGACAACGGTCTCGCCGCGGACAACAGCTTTCAGGCAGATATTACCTATGCCTTTGCCGCAAAAAAACCAGCGCATATTCTCAAATCCTCCCGTTTTCTCTGCGGAGAGGTTGAAGTCATTGAAATCGGCATTGACCAGCAGATGCTGGGCCGAGCAGGCGGTATTATACTGGCCGATCAGCAAACTGTCCGTCCGCTGCTTCCACCCCGCAGACCGGATTCCAACAAGGGCAGCTACGGAAGGCTTCTGATCGCCGGCGGATGCCGTACGATGACCGGAGCAGTCCTGCTTGCATCTCAGGCCGCCGCCCGATGCGGTGTGGGACTGGTTATGGCGGCGGCTCCGGAACAGGCACTGCTCCCCATCCGCATCTGTCTGCCGGAAGCACTGCAATGTTCTCTGCCGCTGGCTGAATCGGGGGCAGTATCGCCCGAAGCCACTTCTGTGCTGTTGAAGAAAATAAATGGATGGTCAACAGCTGTCCTCTGTGGCTGTGGAATGAGCCTGACGGATGAAACGCAGCAACTGGTATCCGATCTAGTGGATAATGCTCAAGTCCCCATGGTGCTGGATGCAGACGCGCTGAACGCTCTTGCAAAAATTGGAGCAGAGAAGCTGAAAAAAGCACAGGCACCGGTCATCCTGACGCCGCACATGATGGAATTTTCCCGCCTGAGTGGACTGACGATTGACGACATTCGGGAAAACCGGTTTGCAGTCGCGGCAGATTTTGCACAGAAATACGGGGTCACATTGGTACTAAAAGATGCGACCACTGTGATTGCGTCGGATGGACAGTTGTTTATCAATGAAAACGGTAATCCCGGACTGTCCAAAGGCGGCAGCGGTGATACTCTCGGCGGTATAATCGCCGCTTTTCTGGCGCAGGGTATTTCTCCCAAGGCAGCCGCTTTGTGCGGTGTATATCTGCACGCAGCGGCTGGAGATCTTGCCGAACAGCAGCTGACTGCCTATGCGATGCTGCCGCAGGATGTCATCCGCTGTCTGCCGGATGTGTTCAAACAGCTGCTTAATTGAATTTAGCCATAAACAGAACAGGCCGCCCTTTCGCAATATGGAAGGGCGGCTTGTTCATTTATTTTGCAGTATTATTTTCGACAAGCAATTTTTCCAGAGCCGCAATAAGGACAGCTTCGGTATCCTCTTTTGCTTTGCAGTTTTGCACAATTGCATCAGCATAACGGACATACAGCGGGTATCGCTGTTCCCGCAGACGATAGATTCTTTGCTGGTCATCTGCAACCAGTGGACGGTCGGACAAATCTTCTCCCAGAATCTCCTCCGGCTTACGGTCCATAAAGATAACCAGTCCGTTTTGTTTAAGCGCCTGCATATTTTCTTCCCGCAGAATAACGCCTCCGCCAGTCGAAATTACGGTTCCGGTCAGCTTGCCGCATTCATAGGCGCATTCTGTCTCCATCCGGCGAAAAGCCTCTTCGCCCTGTTCAGCAAAAATTTCATTGATGCTCTTACCGGCTTTTTTCACGATTTCACTGTCCATATCCACCAGAGAAAGTCCATACCGCGCCGCCAACCGTTTGCTGAAAGCAGTTTTGCCGCTGCCGGACAATCCGATCAGCACAATATTTTTGGTCAACTTCATATCCAATCCCCTTACGATTCAAATTTGCGGTAATATCCCAGCACCCGCAGTGTCTGGGCAAAATCGGAAATTTCCTGCAAAATATCCCGAATCCGTGCGTCGATTGTGTCCGCTGAAAAGTCAATAAAAAACAGGTATTCCCAGTTTTTGCGGGGAACCGGACGGGATTCGATCTTGAGCAGATTGATATTCTCCCGTGCAAAAATTGACAGAAGCCGGCAGAGTGAACCGGGCACATGCGGCAGCGTCACCATCAGCGAAACTTTGTTGTTGTCAGGCGAATGATGGACTGCGCGGGAAAGAACGACAAACCGCGTCTGGTTGATATCCTTAAAGTTGGTCCGTTCAGCCAGGATATTCAACCCATATATTTCCGCCGCCCGCGCTGATGCAATCGCGCAGATGTCCCGCCGCTCCGACTCGGCAACCAGCTGAGCTGCATAGGCGGTATTGTAGACCGCCGTCTGTTTCCATAGCCGCCGTGCCAGAAACTCGCGCGACTGAGAAAGCCCCTGTTCATGGGACAGAACCTCGGTGATCTCTTCAATGGAAACCCCCGGCTTGGCCATCAGGCACTGGCTGACTGAAATGGAATATTCCCCGGTGATATAAAAACCATAATCGGTAATCAGGTCAAAGTTTGTCAGAATCGAACCGGTTGAACTGTTTTCGATGGGCAGCACTGCACAGTCTGCCCGGCCTGCCTCCACCGCCTGCAATGCGGCGGCAAAGGAGCTTTCGGGTACCAGTTCACAGATAGCCGACCAGTTTCCGCTCTCGCTCTGCTGTGCAAAATATCGCACTGCTGCTTCTTCCGCAAAACATCCGGGAACCCCCGAATAGGCGGCCTTGATCTTTTCCTGCATCTTATTTCCTCCCATCCGGTTTTCACTGATCCCGCATCGCCTGCATCACAGCCAGCGCTGCGGCCGCTTCCACTACGACGGTCGCGCGGGACAAGATACAGGGGTCATGCCGGCCCTGAATCTCCAGTGACGCATCAGTATGATGTGCCATGTCCACCGTCTGCTGCTTACGGGCAATGGATGGTGTCGGCTTGACTGCGACCTGGAAAACAACCGGCATTCCACTGCTGATACCGCCAAGGATACCACCGTTATGGTTGGTCGTTGAGACGACCCGCTCTCCATCCATCCGCATTGAGTCATTGACCTCGTGGCCGTAAGCCTGACCAAACCCAAATCCCAGTCCGAACTCAATTCCCTTGACAGCGGGAACTGCAAAGATATTCCGGGAAATAATCCCTTCCAGACTGTCGTCCGGCGATCCAATCCCCGCCGGTAAACCAGTCACTGCAATCTGAATAATCCCGCCGACCGATGTCAGATCCGCTCTGGCCTGCTGAATGACCTGCTGCATCTGTTCACCGGCCTGTTCCGATATCGTCGGCAGAGTGCGGGCAGCAATAGCGGCGAACTGATCAGCCGAAACAGCGACCAGGTCAAACGGGATATCCTTCACCGGGCCAACCCGCAGGATATGTCCACCGACCCGTACCCCCTGTTCCGCCAGCCAGAGCTTTGCAATAGCCCCGGCAAACACCAGCGGTGCGGTCAGCCGCCCGGAAAAATGCCCGCCTCCGCGATAATCATTGTAGCCGCCATACCGGACACGGCCGGTATAGTCCGCATGGGACGGACGCGCCAGATCCATTGTCCTCGTATAATCGCCTGAACGGGTATTTTCATTGCGGATGATTGCACAAAGGGGGGTACCGGTCGTCCGTCCTTCAAACACGCCGCTGATTATCTCCGGCTGGTCCCCTTCCAGACGGGTCGTCGAAAGTCCGCCTTTTTTGGCACGCCGCCGGTCCATCTCCGACTGAATAAACTCCATATCCATCACCAGCCCGGACGGCAGTCCTTCCAATACGACGCCGATTCCCGGGCCATGCGACTCACCAAATATTGAATACCGCAGCTGCATGGCCTTCCATCCCTTCTTATTTCTCGACTGTCTTTCCACCCAGGGAGGTGAAATCTTCCCAAAAACGCGGATACGATTTTGCTACACATTCTGTTCCCAGCAGGGTTACGCTGTTGTCGCAGCAGGCTGCCGCTACCGCCGCACTCATCGCAATCCGATGATCATTGCAGCAGTCGACGATACCACCTCCCGGCAGTTTTCCATCACCGTTCACTGCAAATCCATCCTCCCATTCCTCTGTCCTGGCACCCAATGCCTCGATCATTCGGCAGGTGGTGCGAATGCGGTCACTTTCTTTTAACCGCAGACGGGCCGCATGGATAAAAGCTGTCCGCCCTCCTGTACGAAAAGCCGCAGCAGCTGCCAGTGCCGGAACCAGATCGGGTATCCCGGAAACATCAATCCCCAGATCACCCGGTTGGATATATCGTTGCAAAATCTCCTCCGCCGCACGATCTCCCTGGAGAGAATCGGCACGCAATCCCTGCGGGGTAACCCGCCCTGCTTTTCCCTGCAACAGGCAGATAGTATTATAAGCCAGATAAAAAGCCGCCTGTGAATAATCCCCTTCCACTAAAACTTTTTGGGGCTGATATTTCTGTCCGGCAGGGACGATAAAGCGCAGATAATTTTCGGTCATCTGTATGTCGATTCCAAATATCTTCAATGTCTGCATCGTCATATCCACATATGCAGCTGATTCCAGACGGTCAGTAATTGCAATGACACTCTCTGTTGCTCCCACCTGCGGGCGCAGCAGCGGCAGCGCAAACAACAGCCCGGTGATAAACTGAGAACTGACCGAACCGCTCAGAAGATATTCACCCGGCAGCAGCTCACCTTCAACAGTCAGCACCCCGTTTTCCAGCCGGTGAGCAATCCCCATCCGGTCAAACAGTTCATAATACGGTTCCAGCGGCCGCTGCATCAACCGTCCGCGTCCGGTAAAGGATACCGGTTTGCCGCCGGTTAAAGCAAGCGCTACCGGTATCATAAAGCGCAGTGTCGACCCGGATTCCCCGCAGTCGATCAGCAGTCCTGATTTGGGCGTTCCCGTTATCCCGGTGATCTCAACCGTTTTCGGCCCGATCTGCCGATAGGCTGCACCCAGTGCGGCAACTGCCTGTAGAGTGGCGGAGATATCCTCTGACCCCGACAGGTTGCCGATCTCACTCACTGCATCTCCAGCCAACGATGCAGCAATGACCATCCGGTGACTCATGCTTTTGGAAGAAGGAATGGTCAATTCTCCCAACAGAGAGGACGGAAACACCGCCCGATTCTGCTTTGGAACAGGCAGCGAATCTGTGCCATCAGCCGCCATTTCCGGCACTTCGTCCCGCGCCAGTACCCAGCGGACAAATTCTGCCCGGTCAACAGGGGTATAATAACTGTCACCGACTTCGCGGCAGAAAACCGGACGAATTGTCCCGCCGCTGCCCTTTTTATCAAAGGCAAGTGCTTCCGTCAGTGCCTTTTCGGAAACCTGTCCGGCATCCCACAGCATTCCCTGCCCTTCCAGCATCTTGCGCATTCTATTAGCAAGCCCCGGAGCAGTCAATCCATGCTGCTCACCAATCCGCAGGATCGAATACATTCCGCAGCAGACCGCTTCGCCGTGCATATATTTCTCATAATTGCCGAGCTTTTCATAGGCATGTCCGATTGTATGTCCGAAGTTCAGCAGCATCCGTTCCCCTGTATCATGCTCATCCTGTTCGACGATCTTCCGCTTGCAGTTACAGCAGGTATAGATGATCTCATCCATATAAGGAACCAGCGCTTTTCTGCCTTTTACCTGCTCCAACAGCCGCCAAAGGGCAGGCTCCCGAATCATCCCGTATTTAATGACTTCCCCCATCCCATCAAAAAAAACGCGGTCTGGCAAGGTGTCCAGCGTATCGGAATCAATCAGCACCATCTTCGGCTGATAAAATAGTCCGGCAAGGTTTTTCCCCTGCTTTAAGTCAATCGCAACTTTTCCGCCGACCGATGAATCGACCTGTGACAGCAGGGTCGTCGGAATCTGAATATAAGGCACGCCGCGCAGTATACTTCCTGCCGCAAATCCGCCCATGTCTCCGGTCACACCACCGCCCAGTGCTACTACCAGATCAGTCCGGGTCAATGTAAACTCATCTGCGCTGAGCAGCCCATCATACAGCTGTTCCAGTCCCGCAAGGTTTTTGCTCTTTTCCCCGGCAGGAAAAACAATCCGTTTGGTGACAAATCCAGCTGCGTCCAGAGCGTCTTCCAGCGTTTGGGCATACAGCTTTTCTACATTTGAATCGGTAATAATTGCAATACGGTTCCCGGTATATACCGACCGGATCATCTGCCCGGCCTTTTTGAGCAATCCACGCTCAATATGGATATCGTAACTGCGTCCTTCGCTCAGATTAACATGAAGCGTTTTCATCCTTACCCGCCCTTCCGATGCTATAAAAAAACGCCTGCGGCAGCTATTCCCCGCAGACGTACCGTTTTTCTGTCCTTGCCAAAGCGCAACAGAACAAACCGGATAAACCTTTTGGTTATCGGTTTGCGGCAGCCCGTCTGCCTGTGCTGTTAAATCGTCTGGTAAGGTTGATCTGTTTCATCTTGTTCATCCTATATTCTTTTATATGCTGTTGCTTTAAAGCATATCACTTTTTAACAGATTTGTCAATATTTACGCGGCTTTTTGCCACCCAATTCAACCAATCACGCCAGCACAAAGGCCGCCCCTCTTTGCAGAGGAGCGGCCCAAAGAACCGTTAGTTGTTCAGTTGTGAATAACCAAAAGCTGTATCAGCCTTCAATTATTTGATCCAAGCACCGTCAGCGCCCAGTTTGTAGCCGTCAACGGTGGTGCTGTACAGCATCTGGCCCAGAGAGTTGGACTCTTTGGAGAAGTAGTACCACTTACCGGAGACTTCGCACCAACCGGTGACCATCTTGCCGGAAGAAGCCATGTAGTACCAGTTGCCGTCAACCTTTTCCCAGCCGGTCTTCATAGCGTTGTTGCCCTTGAAGTAGTACCATTCGCCGTCAACCTTAGCCCAGCCGCAAGCCGCGCCGCAGTTGGAGTTGAACCAGTACCA
>DCTE01000194.1:0-5179 GCA_002329405.1 Ruminococcaceae bacterium UBA1448
AGACGATATCCGGGCGGAAGGTCTCAAATACCTTGAAGATTGCCCGGCTGTCCCGTACCGAAGCGATCACGACGTCCAGCTGAAGCTGCGGGAACTGTTTTTTCAGCTCCTGCTGGATATCATAGACATTGTTTTCATAGATATCCAGCAAAACCAGCCGCCCCGGCCGCGAAGCAGCGATTTGCCCGGCATGTTGCTTTGCGACCTGCCTTGCGAGTTCAGAGCCGATCGACCCCACCCCGGTCACCAGCACGGTCTTGCCCGCGAGATAGCCGGACACATCGGCCATATCCGGCTCAATCGGGTCGCGGCCCAGCAGGTCTTCCGGCTGGACAGGTTTCATTTTGCGGATGCTGACCTCGCCGGCCCGAATCTGGGAGATACCCGGCAGGTTCATGATTTTACAGGGGGTCTCGCTGCAAACCTGCAAAATATCCCGTTTATCCTCCGGTTTTGCGCTGGGGATGGCGATATAGATTTTTTCGATGGCGAACCTCCCGACTGCCTCCATAATCCGTTCCCGGCCGCCGTACACCGGCACCCCGTCGATATACCGTCCCCATTTGTTGGGGTTGTCGTCGATCAGGCAGTACACCTTTTCATTGACCGTCCGGGCATGCCGGATATCCTGCAAGATCATCTGGCCGGCGGTCCCTGCGCCGATCAGCATGACCCGAATTTCGGGCGTTTCACCGGCGGCGCGCTTGCGGGACAGCAGGACAAACCGGTAGGCGAACCGGATGCCCAGCGTCATCCAGAACTGGATGACAATACCGAACAGGTAGTAGGAAACCGGCATCCGGCAGACAAACGCCGTCATCACCCCCGCGTAGCAGATCAGCGTCACCAGCGACGCCAACGCCACCCGTTTCAGCTCGCTGAAGCTGGCAAACCGCCAGATGCTCCTGTACAGCCGCAGCCCCCAGTACACCAGAACGCAGAAGGCGGCATAAAAACAGGCCGACCGGACATAGCCGTCGATATAAGAAGCCGGGATCTGGCTCATCCGGCAGTCAAACCGCAGCCAGAGGGCGGCCAGATAGGCGACAATGGCCGAAAAGATGTCATAGCCGACCAAAAAGACATTGACCGCATGCCAGTGTTCGATTTTCCATCTGCTTTTTTTGACGTCCATGACACGCTCCTTCTCAAAAATGCTGCTGATGGGAGCCTCTCCCTCAGCTGTCACAATCTGCCAGGCAGCAAAAAAGAGGGGCCCTTCCAATCAGCCGATCAAAACGGTCCCCCTGATATCCATGGTGATTTATGCGTTCTCCTTCTGATAAAACAGCTGCAAAACCTGTGACTGCAAGGCTGGGAGATCGGGGTAGTATTCCAGATACTCGGTTCCTTCTTTTGCCTCGCCCGCTACCTGCTGCAATTCCAGCAGCTGGTAACCGGCATACTGACCGGCAAGATCACGCAGTTTGTTGATGGTGCAGTCGGAAATGATGTTGCCGGAAAGTGCCTCCAGCTCCGCCTTTGACGGCACCCATGACGGGTCCAGCAGATCGAGCTGGCCCATAAACGACGAAAACCACTGCTGCTGACGGCGCATCCGGGCAAGGTTGGAGCTGTCTTCCATCCCGCCGCGGGCGCGGATGTAGTTGAGCGCCTGTTCCCCTTTCAGGGTGATCTCCTCGCCGGCGACCAGGGAATCATCAATCCCCGAAAAGTCGTCCAGGACGGTGACCGGAACCCCGCCCACCAGATCATTAATCAGCGGGACCGCGCTCATCGTCATCGCGAGATAGTGGTCAATCTCCACCCCGCCGAGCAGCATCGAGACGGCGTCCACCGTATTTTCACAGCTGTCCTCCAGCCCGCTGCCGTAGGTATGGGCGAGGGCGAGCTGGCCGGTGATGGTGCCGGCCTGCTGGCCGGTCACGCCGAGGACGGGGATCTGTGTCATCGTATCCCGGTTGATATGCAGGACGGTCATATTTTCCTGCCTGCGGTCAAACACCGCCAGCATGAAAAAGTCGGCCTGTCCGTTGTTGTTGTAGCTGCCGGAATCCGCAAACGGTTCCAGCTGGTCCACACCGATCACCAGAAGGGTCTCGATTTCCTGCCGCGGGGAATACCATTCCCCCTCGAACTGGACCCAGCCTTCCCTCCGGCGGCGGGCAGCCTCATCGACCTGCTGCTGCTGCAAGGAAGCCTGCCGCTGCCGGTGGGATTCCCACAGCCCCATCAGGCTGAAAATCCCACCAAAGCAGGCCAATGCCAACACCAGGATCAAGAGTTTGTGCAAATGGTTTTTGCTCACCTGAAACCGTGGCATTTCCGTATCACCTCAATAATCAGCGGTCTTTTTTCATCAGCAGTGCGGAAGCCGCGCCGGCCGCAACCAGTACCGCTGCGCCTGCACCCAGCAGGTAGGGCCACTGTGCATTCTCCTGCGCGGCAGGTTCACTGGCAGTGGCCGAAACGGTGTAGCCATTGCTGCCGCCTTCACTGTCGGACGGGAAGAGGTAGCCAACGCCGTCGGCGTTTGCATCCTCCGCGTCGTTTTCAGTCGCGAAGGCGAGGGTACCGGCGGTATCCAGCGTAATCGAGACGGTGCCGTCAGCGTTGATGACGACATTTTCCGGGTCAATCACCGTCCAGGCGTCGTCGACAAACTGCAAAACAACCAGTGCCCTGCCTTCGGCGATATTTGCCTCCATGCTGACGGTGATCGAGTTGCCGGCATCCAGCAGTGCCTGGGTTTCCTCGTCGACCGCTACGTCAAACAGGTCGCGGACGACCAGCTTGTCTGCCGACAGATTGCCGGGCATCTGCATCAGGATGGTGCCGATCTCAGGGGCCAGGTCGGTCAGCGTCTTGGCTGCCATCACCTGCTTGTAAGCCTCCTGCAAACGGGCAGCCGCCTCAGGGGAGGACGCCTCGGAAGCCTTGGAAACGGGGGTAACGACCAGGTTGCCGAGCGCGACGCTGCCGATCTCTTTTCCGTTTGCGTCGCGGATAATCGCGGCGGCGGTGCTCCCGTCGGAGGTGGTTACCGTTACGACGGAGGGGGCGTCCTTACCCACGACACTGGGGGTAAAGTCTGCCGCCGACACCGACGCGGCCATGCAGGCAGAAACCAGCAGTGCCGCCATCAAAGCCGTAAGTCTTTTGATTTTCATGTTGACACATTCCTTTCATGTATAGGATTTGAACAACCGCTGTCCGCGCCGGGCGACTGCATCCAGCGCATCACAGCCCAGACAGCGGCTGATCCGATGGATTGCCTCCCCAAGGCGGGGCGGGCGTTTTTGTATTCCATGGCAATCAGACCCCAGCAGATGGACCCGTCCCTGCCGCAGCAGGTGGATTGCCTGGCGTCTGGCCAGCATGGACGAAAGAAAGAATTCCGCGTTGGCCTGGACCAACGCGCCGGTCTGCTGCACATTTTCCCAGAAGTGCGCATCCTTTTGAAAGGGAAGGTAGCGTTCGATATGTGCGAGGATGATCTGGCAGGAAAAGTTTTGCTGTGCCCTTTCGATTTCGCGGAACATCCTCGGTTCCCATCCGGTAAACGGCATTTCCAGCAGCATCAGCCTGCTGCCGGATATCATCAGCCCGGCAAGCGAGGGGGTATGGCTGAACCCATCATAATACCGGACCTCCGCACCAAGGTGGAGGGCAGGCAGCGGCTGTTCACCGATTGCCCTTTGCAGCCGGGCAAAGGAAGCAGCCCTTCTCTTCAGGAAATCCTCAGGGGATTCCGCATCGGGGTAATAGTGGGGGGTCAGCACGACCCTATTGATTCCCTGTCCGGCGAGCATCCCGAGCATTGCGACCGATTCTTCGCTGCTGCGGCTGCCGTCATCCATTTTCGGCAGGATATGGGTATGAAAGTCAACCATTATCCGTCATCCTTTCCCTGTTCCCCATAGCCGTAACCGTATTCATAGCCATACTTATAGTACCGCTTCTGATACGGCCGTTCGGAATCGGCCACACCGTTGAGGACAAAGCCGAGGATTCGCGCGTTTGCGTGCTGCATCTGCCGCATCGTCTCGGCGAGTGCCGCCCGGGTCGCATAGTCCTGCCGGACGACGACCACCATCCCGCTTGTCAGCCTGGAGGCGACCAGCGCGTCGGCAACCGCTGTGACCGGCGGCAGGTCGAGAATCACATAGTCGTAGTATTCCGACAGTTTTTCCAGCGCATACTGCATCCGGCTGGACTCAAGCAGCTCGGAAGCATTGGGCGGCAGGTCACCGGCGACAATGACGTCAAGGCCGGTTTGCAGGACGCCTTTTTGTATGACCTCGGATGCGGTATTCAACCCGACAAGCAGATTGGAAAGGCCGGGGGTGGATTCAAGTTGCAGCCTTTTGGCGATATTGGGCAGCCGCAGGTCGCATTCCATCAGCAGGACCTTTTTGCCGGTCTCAGCGATGGTATAGGCGAGGTTGATGGAGGTCAGGCTCTTGCCCTCGCCCTTGAGGGAGCTGGTGACGCCGATCACCCGCCTGGTATCCTCCTCGGTGAAGGAGAAGGTCAGGTTGGTACGCAGCAGCTTATAGGCTTCGGAGGAAGCAAAGTTCAAGTTGCCGCCGATCATTTTCTGCTGTTCTTCATCCAGCGAATGGATTTCATTCTGGTGCCTTTTTCTGAACAAACCAAACATCAAGCGTCTCTCCTCTCATGGTTCCCGTCCGTCCTGGCCGCCGCGCCTTTCCTGCGGCGGGATTTACCCGCCATCGCCGGCACGACCGCAAGCACCGGAAGGTGATAGGTCTGGATCAGGTAATCCTCCGAGCGGATGGCATTGTTCAGCAGCTCCAGCAGGATAATCAGCCCGATGCTCACCGCCCCGCCCAGCAGAAAGCCGATCAGTGCAAACCGTGTGACGTTGGGTGAAACAGGATACACCGGGACAACGCCATAGTCGACCACCCGCACCGAACTTCCCTCGACGATATCGGCGATCTTGTCCGGCAGGATGTCCGAAATCGTGTTGACGATCAGTTCCGCCTCTTCGGGGTCGGGGCTGGTCGCGACAATCTCAAAGATCTCGGTGTTGTTTACAGACGCGGCCGAGACCATCTCTTTCAGCTCGTCATATGTATAAGGCAGCCCGGCCTGTTCGATGACGGCATTGAGGGTCTGACGGCTCTGCATGATGACGATATAGGTTTTGACCAGGCTCTGTGCGGCGGACAGTTCGCCGGTCGAAATGCTG
>DCTE01000194.1:5185-6523 GCA_002329405.1 Ruminococcaceae bacterium UBA1448
GGTGCTGCCGACCGAGATGGAGCTGTTGTTGACATAGAGCATGGATTTTGACTGGAACAGCGGGGTGATCAGAAACGCCGCGAAGATAAACGCCGCCACGCTCCCAATGACGACCGAAGCCAGGACCAGCCATATCCTTTTCCAAACCGCCTGCGCAAGTGCCAGCAGGTCTATTTCTATGGTATCTTTCTGATCATACATAAATGAGCTCCTTCCAATATCTATCCATACTATTTAAAAAATCAATGCTTTAAGTGCCCCTGTTTGACACAAATTCCCCGGAGCAATGCTATTATAAAGCAATTTGGGGGCAAAAAGCAAGAGTATTTATTTTCCATGGTTTCCATTTACGGATAAAGAAAGGCTGCTTAAAAACCACAGGTAACAATCCGCATAAATTATATACTTTTACAAACCGGTTGTGCTTTATATCCAAAATAATTCTATTTTAATCTGATATTCCATTTGTATTTCTAATAGCATTTTGAAATACCGTCTTGTGAAAAGCCGGGCTATTAATTAAAAATGCCAAATATTTCCAGCCAATTTGAGAATGTATTTAATCTTTAGTTATTTTTTGCTGTATGCCCGCACCCCTCCCGCCATCGCCCCAAATGCAGCAAACCCGCCACAGCCCTGCTGTGGAGGACGTCCTTTCCAGACACACNNATGATCCCAAATGTTTTATAAAACATTTGGGATCATCTTGCAGCCTCCCTGCTTTGCAAGGCCCGCTGCCGCTTCTCCCATCCCGGCACCATGCGGACGCAAAAAGTCCACCCCTGTTCAAACAGAGGTGGACCTGATGCACAAGATAATATTTATTTTACCCAGACGCCATCCGCGTTGATGCGGTAGCCGTCGATTGTCGTATTGGCAGCCATCGCGCCGGTCGAATAAAGGAAGTACCAGTCTCCCTTCCATTCCACCCAGCGGTTGGTGGCCATCTCGCCATTGCCGCGCAGATAATACCAGGAGCCGCCGGATTTCACCCAGCTGTCCGACGCCATCGCGCCGTTGCCCCTGAGGTAATACCAGACGCCGCCGATCTGCTGCCAGCCGGAAGCCATACCGCCCCAATCCTTGAGGNNCCGTCCACCTTCTGCCAACCGGTGAGCATGACACCGTCTTTGCCGAGCAGGTACCAGACGCCATTGACTTTTTCCCAGCTGTCCTCAGCCATGATGCCGGACTGCTGGTCAAACCAGTGCCAGCCGTTTTCATCCTGGTACCAGCCGGTCACCATTTCACCGTCAACCGTCAGGCGGGTCCCATCCTCGTCCCGGTTCCATTCCACCACGGGTTTGGAAGGGTCAGGGCGGTTGCTGCCGCCATTGC
>DCTE01000126.1:0-157 GCA_002329405.1 Ruminococcaceae bacterium UBA1448
CGGTACCTCCACGATGAAGGATATCACGATGACACTGGACGGTATGTCGACCGGTTCTGTCACGCTTAGAAGCGGTATGGACGTCCAGACCCTGGTCGAGCTTGCTCCCGGCCAGCAGTCGACCTTTACCTATCAGCTGCACGGCGATGAGGCGCTT
>DCTE01000126.1:167-11117 GCA_002329405.1 Ruminococcaceae bacterium UBA1448
GAGCTGCCTGCGGCGAGGAAAATTCAGTCGCCAAGGTATTTGTTCCCTGTGTCGGCAAGCCGGAGGAGAGCAGCGGCGGCGATGGTGAAAGCGGCCCCGGTTCTTCCAAACCGCAGGTGATCATTGAAAGCTATACCTACGGGGAAGAAGGGGTCACCAGCGTTATCGGCGGCAGTACCTTTACCCTTGGCATGACGCTGCGCAATACTTCTGCATCGACGGCGATTGAAAACATTAAGATGGTCGTATCCTCTGCGGCGGATGAAACGACCGGCGGCGTCTTTACCCCGGCCAGCTCCTCCAATTCCTTTTTTATCGCAAAAGTCGGCGCGGGGGAAACCTTCTCCGAAAGTATTGATCTCGTCGTCAAGGCGGATGCACCTCCCAAATCGTATGGCATTGATGTGGAAATTTCCTATGACGCAGTTGTCGACGGCACCCGTCAGAGCCTGACTGCGACCGAACGGATTACCATTCCGGTTTCCCAGCCTGACCGTTTTGAGGTAGAGGACGCCCAGATCAGCAGTACCGTCTATGTCGGCGATTCCGCATACTGCGCAATCTCTTATGTCAATAAGGGCAAGAGCGCGATTTATAACCTTTCCATCGCCGTCGAAGGTACCGGCTTTACCACGGCTGATGCCAATACCTATGTCGGTAACGTCGAAGCAGGTAACGGAGATTATTTTGAAACTTCCCTCAATGTCACCGAACCCGGTACCATTGACGGTAAGTTTGTGATTACATATGAGGATTCCGCCGGTACGCAGACCACCCTCGAACGCCCCTTTACCGCAACAGTTATGGAAATGGACTGGGGAACGCCGGATGATATGGAACCGATGGAGCCGGTCGATGTCGAACCGTCGATGCCGCTTTGGGGGAAAATCCTGATTATTGCCGGCTGTGTTGTGGTTGCAGGCGGTATCGTTGTAGTCGTGCTGCGCATTCGCAGAAAGAAGAGAAAGGCTGTCCCTGTCTTTGATGATGAGGACGATGACGATTACGGAGACGACGATTTTGATGAATAAGATCTCTAAAGCACGCCCGGCAGCGAAAAGTCCGCCGCCCGGACGGAAAATACCAAGCAAGGGGTTGAGAAGAAAAAAACCTCATGTCGATAATGGGATGACCCGGCTTGATACCATCCTGATGTGCATTAAAAACCTGCTGCGCCGCAAGGTCCGTACAGCTCTGACCGTCAGCGGTGTTATCATCGGTACCTGCGCGATCACCGTTATGGTCTCGCTGGGTATCGGGATGCAGAAGACATTGGAAGAAACCCTTGCACAGCTGGGTGACCTGACCATTATCAATATCTATAACTACGGCACTTCCACCGACCAGCCGCTGAATGATGAGATGCTTGAGAGTTTCCGCGCACAGCAAGGTGTCGTCGCAGTCACGCCGGTGTACAGCACCTATGCTTCCCGATGGGGTAACTATTCCATCTCAAACGGTAAGTATACCTATGACGGACAGATTACCGGCGTCGACTTTGACGCCCTCCGTGCAATGGGATATACCTTTTTGGAAGGTGATTTCCCGTCGGGCGACGGTGGATATGAGGGTGTATTTGTGATGGGGGAGGACTCCCTTTACAGCTATACTGATAAAAAGGGAAAGTATTTCCAGCAGACCACCAAAGCGGATGGAACCCCGGTTGATCCGCCGGTCGATATCATGAATGATAAAATCACCCTGACCGTCAATAAGTCGGATGAAACCAATACCAAAAAACAGCCTTCCTTTAAAATTACCTGTACCGGTATCCTGACCAGTGATTATCAGCGTAACCCCAGTACTTATGGTATGTTTATGGATGTTCATTACATGAAGAGCCTGGAAAAGGAATACAAAAAGTATAATGGGATTAAAGAAGATAAGAACAAGGTCGAGGCTTATGATAATGTTGTCGTAAAGGTTGAGTCGATGGATGATGTTCGNNATACAATACCAACTCAATGGAGAGCGTCCGCAAACCCATTCAGGACCAGGCCAACCAGCAGCAGATGATCCTTGGCAGCCTTGGTGCAATCAGCCTTTTCGTCGCGGCACTCTCGATTACCAATACAATGGTCATGTCGGTCTATGAGCGTACCCGTGAGATTGGTGTCATGAAAGTTCTGGGCTGTTCGCTGTCGGATATCCGCGGGGTATTCCTGATGGAAGCAGGTGCAATCGGCTTTTTCGGCGGCGTGATCGGCGTCGGCATCAGTTATATCATCAGCTTTATCATCAATCACTATGGTGGCTTGGGCGGTGAAGCAGGCGGCATGATGGGGATGACTTCCATCGGCGGCAGCTCGATTATCCCGTTCTGGCTGGCGATCGGCTCGGTATTGTTTGCGACGCTGGTCGGATTGCTGTCCGGTTTTTCGCCGGCGAACCGTGCTGTGAAAATCAGCGCCCTTTCCGCGATCAAACAGGAGTAATCTTCTGAATGGCAGAGGTTATGTTACCACTGCCTGCTAAAAATCCGTCTGCCTGTTTTGGGTGGACGGATCTTTTTGTACCGGGTGCGACCATCCGCCAGACTGATGCGTATATCTGAACACAAGGACAAAGGGGGAATCCGATATGCTGCCAGCAGTTCAGCAACTGGTAAATGAATATGGTGATCGGCTGTTCGGGCTTTGTATGCACCTGTGCAGGCAGCGGGACGCGGCTGAGGATTTGTATCAGGAAACCTGGGTCCGGGTGTTGATGAAACAGCAGAGTTTCCGGGAGGGTGCACCGTTTGAACCATGGCTGACCAGAATCTGTGTCAATCTTTATCGTGATTCCCTGCGCAGGCAGAAACTGCGGCATTTTTTGCCGCTGTCCGGGCTGGAGAGCACGCCGCCTGCCCGCCTTTCCAGCGAAGAACGGCTCAGCCTGATGGATGCGGTCGACCGACTGCCGGATATCCTGCGGATTGTGGTGGTGCTGGTGTTTATCGAGGGCATGACCGAAAAGGAGGCAGCAAAAATCCTCGGGCTTTCAGTCAGCGGGGTCAAAAGCAGGCTTTCCCGGGCCAAAAAACTGTTGAAGGAGGCACTCAGGGATGAATAAATTGGACGAAGCCAATCTGCCGCAGATGATCGCTCAGGCTGCAAAGGAACAGCATGTCGAAACGCCAAAACTGGATACTGAGGCAGTCATCCGAGAGGCAGCCCGGCGGAAACTGCGCCGGCAGCTGATCATTCTGACAGTTGGCGGGCTGCTGATGCTGGCGGCTCTGCTGGCCGGAGTGGTCAGAGGGCTGTCGGGCAGTATTGGCGCACAAGGGGTTTGGCTGGCGGTCGTAATCGCCGGTTATATCGGGCTGGCAGTCCCTGTCGGGCTGGCGGCGGTGGTACTTTTTTGCAGGGAGCGGGAGTGCCAGCAAAAGAAAGGGGTGTTCAGATGAATAGGATGGGATTGCTGATCGGAGGAATCAGTCTGCTGATTGTGGTATCATTGGTCCTGATCGGGGTATCGGTATGGAGGGACGCGCGGGCTAGAGGAATGAACGCGGCTGGCTGGACGCTGTGCGCGGTTTTTCTGCCGCTGTTTTGTGGGCTGGCACTCTATCTGATCGCCCGCTCCGGCCGTTCGGCGATCAGATGCCCCAACTGCCATGAACGGGCTTCACCGGATTTTTCCCTCTGCCCGTTTTGCGGGACAGAACTGAAACTGCGCTGCCCCTCCTGCAGCCGGACGGTAGAATACGGCTGGAAGCTCTGCCCGTACTGCGGAGCGGAACTGCCCCAGCGGACGCCGCCGGTCGCCGAAAAAAAGGAACACTGGCTTGGCTGGGTGCTGGCGCTCAGCATCGTGGTACCGCTGCTGATGGTTGGGGCAGTGGCACTGTCCAGCCCGCTGAACCATGGCGGGTTCAGCACGGTGCAGGATGGGCCTTATACCGTTGGGGAACTGTTTGAATCGCAGCCCGGGCTGGTGGAGGATACCGCTTTCAATGGATGGCTGGAGCAGTGTCAGGAGGACGGTGCCTATCTGCTGTGGAACCAGCAGGTGCTGGGCGGAAAAGACGGGGAAAAGGAGACGCTGGTCGGGTATCTGTATCTGCGCGGATACCGGGATGCGGAGCTGGATACGGACGGTGACCCGAATTACTGGGGCAGGGTTGGACTGGATATCAGCCTGTCCGGTGCTGCCGATCAGGACGCGGAGCCGGTGATCTGGTTTATCCGGCTGCGGGCTGACCGGGTCGGGAAACCCCAGCTGCTGCTCAATGGGAACGAAAAGGATACCTGGGCGAAACAGGCGGAGGATGGACAGCTGCTGCCCGATATTATTGATTTTTATATTCTGGGGGAATAAATTGGGGGGCTGTCTGCGGTTTGAACAAAAAAAGCCGGAAAGGATTCCTGTTTTGTACATTGACGGTATTGTTCGGATTCTTGTATAATAGATTTAAATAGCGTACAATATTTTTACAGGAAAGGATTTTGTTTTATGGCTTATCAGAAAAAGGACAATGGCTATTATACCCGGATTGAGAACGAAGGCGGCGCAGTGCTCGGCGTCACCACCGCGGCGATCATTGAAAAGGATGGCTTTGCTTTCAAGGACCTCGCCGGTACCGGTGAACTGCTGCCCTATGAGGACTGGCGGCTGTCCAGTGAAGAGCGGGCGCGAGACCTCGCTTCCCGGCTGGATGCAAAGGCAATCGCGGGATTGACGCTGTTTTCTTCCCACCAGCAGGTCCCTGCCGCAGAATTTGGCCGCTTTGGCGGTACGTACGGCGGTAAGAAGTTCAGTGAAAGCGACGCAAAGCCGTATGACCTTTCTGATCAGCAGAAACGTTTTATCCCGGAAGATGGTATCCGTACCGTGCTGGTGACTGATGTCGCCGGTATCGAAACGCTTGCACGCTGGAATAACAACCTTCAGAGCCTTGCCGAAAGTTCCCCGTTCGGTATTCCGGTTTCGACCTCTTCTGACCNNCGTAACCCTACCGGCCGCCAGTCTGGCGAAGTTGTTACAACTTCCAAATGGCCGCAGGGGCTTGGACTGGCTGCGACCTTCCGCCCCGAGGTCGTTAAGGAGCATGCGGAAATCGTAGCCAAAGAATACCGCGCAATGGGCATTACCTCCGCACTGTCTCCCCAGATCGACCTTGGCTCTGATCCCCGCTGGATGCGGACAAGAGATACCTTCGGTGCCCATGTCACGATGTCGCAGGATATGGCACGCGCCTACTGTGATGGCATCCAGACCACCGAAGGCGCAAAAGACGGTTGGGGTGCCGGTTCGGTCAACGCGATGGCCAAACACTGGCCGGGCGGCGGTACCGGTGAAGGCGGACGGGACGCGCATTATGCTTACGGCAAATATGCGGTTTATCCCGGCAATAACTTTGACATGCACATGAGTGTCTTTACCGAAGGCGCATTCAAGCTGGACGGGCCGACCGGGATGTGCGGCGCGATTATGCCGTATTATACCATCTCGACCGGGATTGACCCGGATGAGAATGTCGGCAACGCCTATTCCCATTATATTATTCACGACCTGCTCAGAGAGAAGTATCACTATGACGGCATTGTCTGCACCGACTGGGGCGTCACCCAGCATGAGACAGGCGAAAAGGTGTCGGCGTTTGCCCACGCTTCCCATGGTGTTGAGACGATGGAACGTCCCGCGCGTATCCTCAAGGCGATTATGAACGGCGTTGATCAGTTTGGCGGCGACAATGAGGTCGAGCCGGTTATGGCAGCGTACAATCTCGGCGTCGAAAAGTACGGCGAAGAGGTGATGAAAAAGCGGTTTGAAGAGACTGCCTACCGGATTCTGCTGCCGCTGTTCAGGACCGGGCTGTTTGAAAATCCCTATCTGGTTGCGGATGAAAGCCGTGCAGTGATTGGTAAGCAGGAGTATGTCGACCTCGGCTTTAAACGTCAGCTGGAGTCAATTGTCCTGCTGAAAAATAAAAACAACGTCCTTCCTCTCAAGCCGGGTACCAAAGTTTATGTCCCTGACCGTCTGGAAAAGGGTAAGATCAATTTCTTCGGCAACCTGGAAGAGGATAAGGTAATCAAACCTGCTGTTCCAGAACAGATTGCACCGTTCCTGACGCTGGTGGACAGCCCGGAAGAAGCGGATGTTGCGCTGGTGCTGATGGAAAGCCCGCAATGCCTTGGATATAATGACGATGACCGGCTGGGAGAAAAAGGGTATCTGCCGATCAGCCTGCAATATCGCCCCTATACCGCCGTTTCTGCCAGAGCCGAGAGCATCGGACAGGGGGATTACCGCGAAACCGAAAATCCCAACCGCAGCTATAAAGGGAAAACCGGTGTCTGCTATAACGAAAAGGACCTCGATAATGTCATCGAGATGCGTAGGGTAATGGGGGATAAACCGGTCATTGCGGTGCTGACTGTCGCCAATATGACGGTGCCGGCTGAGTTTGAGCCTTATCTGGACGCGCTGCTGGTTGACTTTTATGTCGACCGGAAGGCAACCTATACCCTCCTGACCGGCGGTGCTGAACCATCGGCACTGCTGCCCTTTATCATGCCGGCGGATATGGAGACGGTCGAGACCCACTGTGAGGATTTACCGTTTGATATGACGCCTTATACCGATTCGGAAGGGCATACCTATGACTTTGGGTATGGGCTGAACTGGTCTGGTGTGATCCACGACGAGCGTAACGAAAAGTATAACCGTGAAAATGCACACTGCTGATAGTATATTGATTTTTGGTATCTGCTCAGCAATCTATAAGTAAATTTGGCAGCTGCCAGACTAGAAAAGTCCTTAGAATCCATCGGATTCTAAGGACTTTTCTGATGCCGTTTTTGTCAGCTTATGGGTTTGGATATATTAGATTTTAAAAAGATTTCTTTTGCCAGTTTTACAAATGCCCGGCATGCTGGACGGCCTGTCAGCGTTTTATAGTAAATCCCGTAAGACATCGCTTCTGCACCTTCAATGGGCAGATATTTAAGCACTGGGTTCCGTTCCAGAATATCGGGTACTATGGCAACACCATATCCGGCCTGCGCAAGGACGGTTGCGGCCTCTGCCGAATCGCAGAAATAGACTTCCGCGGGTGAACGGTCAAGTAAAATCGGATGGATCATCTTTTTATAGTCGGCCGGGCATTTCTGGGGATTCAGGCTGATGATGGTATCCTGCTGGAAATCATCGGGACTCAGCTGTTCTCTTCGGGAAAGGGAATGATTGGACGTCATAATCCCAACCGGCTGAATCTTGATCAGTTCCTGATACTGAATAGATTTTTTAACATCTTCCCGGAAAGCAACCACTACGTCCACCGCTTCTTCCAGCAGCCGCTGGTAGATGTGCTGGAACGGGATAATCTGAAAGATCGGGTATAAATTGGGAAAAAGGATCCGCATCTGCTGTAAAACCTGGGTCAGATACAGGATATCATTATGGGCATGACATCCGATTACAAAAGGTTCCCGGATATCAGTAACAGAATATTCCGCCTGCTTTTTTGCACGTTCTGAGATTTCAAGCATCGCTTTTGCATCGCTGAGGAATACCAGTCCAGCTTGTGTCAGCTCAACAGTCCTAGTGGTCCGCCGGAAAAGTTTAACATTGAGTTCGGATTCCAAAGAGTGTATCTGCTGGGTGACGGCAGGCTGGGTGACATGGAGTTGTTCGGCGGCGCGGGCAAAGCTCAATGTTTCAGCAACTGACAAAAAACAGGCGAGCTGCATGGTATTCATATTCATTCCCCCAAATTGATAAGATTTCCTTATTTATAATAACATAATCTAAATTCACATTCAAGGGGATATTCCTTATAATAATAAGTGTAAGGAAGCATAGCCTTCCGCTGCACAAATTGTGTATGAAAGGAGCAAATGTAAGTGTCATTGGACAGAAAAACTGTCCACCAAAAACAGATCAATAAAGATAACATAAAGGAGGTTCATTTTAAAAATGTTTCAATTGCTGAAATATCTGAGAGAGTATAAAAAAGACGCTGTCCTAACACCGCTCCTGGTGGTATTGGAAACGGTCGCCGAACTGGTGCTGACCGTAACCATTGGCCGTTTTATTGATGAGCTGTCCAGGTCCGATACGACAATGGGTACCATCTGGAGTTATGGGCTGCGGTTGCTGCTGCTGGCACTGATCTGCCTGATCTTTGGGACAATCGGCGGATTGACGTCGACCAAGGCGGCTGCCGGCTTGTCAAAAAACCTGCGCAACGAGATGTTCGATCATATCCAGGATTTTTCGTTTACCAACATTGACAAGTTTTCCACCAACAGCCTTGTTACCCGTATGACGACCGACGTCATGAATGTACAAAACGCCGTAATGATGATTCTTCGCGTCGCTGCAAAAGCACCGATTTCGATCTGCTGTGCGCTGGTAATGGCCTTTTCAATCAACTGGCAGGTCGGGTTGATTTATCTGGTAGTCATTCCGATCTTGTTTATCTGCCTGATGATCATTGCGCGGACGACCCATCCGATCTTTCACCGGGTGTTCAAGACCTATGACCGGCTCAACGGCGTTGTTCGCGAAAACCTGCATGGTATCCGTGTGGTGAAAGGTTTTGTGCGGGAAGACTACGAGGGAGAGAAATTCAAAAAGATTTCCGGCGAGATTCGCAGTGATTTTACTAAAGCGGAGACGAGGATTGCATTTAACCCCTTTCTGATGCAGATGGGAATTTACACCTGCATTACGCTGATTGCATGGTTTGCAGCCAAAGCGATTGTCGGTTCGCAAAATGGTGCGGTCCTGTCCGGTATCCCGATGACCACTGGCGACCTGCAAAACCTGATCAGTTATTCGATGATGATTTTAATGTCGCTGATGATGCTGTCGATGATATATGTCATGCTGATGATGTGCAGGGAATCGGTCATCCGAATCCGGGAAATTTTTAATGAGAAGTCCAGTATCGTCAATCCCCAAAATGCGAAAAAAGAAATTCAGGATGGAGAGATCGTGTTTGATCATGTCGGATTCAGCTATGTCGGCGACCCGGAAAAACTCTGCCTGTCGGATATCAACCTGCATATCCGTTCGGGCGAAACGATCGGGATTATCGGCGGCACCGGCTCGGGCAAATCTTCTCTGGTACAGATGATTCCCAGACTGTACGATGCTACTGTCGGGACAGTAAAAGTCGGAGGGAAAAATGTCAAGTCATATGACATGGAAGCACTGCGGGACGCGGTGGCAATGGTGCTGCAAAAGAACGTCCTGTTTGCCGGAACAATCAAGGAGAATCTGCGCTGGGGCAATCCGAATGCAACGGATGAGGAGCTGATGGAGGTTTGCAGGCTGGCACAGGCTGATTCGTTTATTTCCACCTTCCCGGATGGATATGATACATACATTGAACAGGGCGGAACCAACGTATCCGGCGGCCAGAAACAGCGGTTGTGTATCGCCCGTGCCCTGCTCAAGCATCCCAAGATCCTGATTTTGGATGATTCGACCAGTGCTGTGGACACCAAGACCGACGCGCTGATTCGAATGGCGTTCCGTTCCTATATTCCTGATACGACCAAGATTATTATTGCCCAGCGTATTTCCTCGGTGGAAGATGCCGACCGGATTATCGTAATGGACGGCGGCAGAATCGACGCCATCGGCACCCACAACGAATTGCTCAAAACCAATAAAATCTATCAGGAAGTCTATGCTTCTCAGCAGCAAGGGGGAAACGAGAATGAATAAATCCAGAAAAGGAACAATGGCCAGACTGATGGACTATATCACCGCGCGGCACAAAAAAGAATTTGCGATTGTCGTGGCATGTATCCTGGTCAGTGTCATTGCCGCGATGGTCGGCAACTCCTTTATGCAGGTGATCATTGATGACTATATCCTGGAAATGCTGAATACAGGGGAAAATCTGTTCAGTGAACTGCTGGGCGTAGTAGCCGTGATGGCGGCTGTCTTTTTGATCGGCGCACTGGGAACCCTGTTTTACAACCGCCTGATTGCGGTGATCGGCCAGAAGGTGCTCAAGGAAATCAGAGACGATCTTTTTGTCAAGATGCAGACCTTTCCTATTAGCTTTTTTGATTCCCATACCCACGGCGATATCATGAGCGTTTATACCAACGATACCGACACACTGCGTCAGTTTATCGCCCAGAGCCTGCCGATGATGATTTCTTCGATGGTTACGATTGTATTTGCCTTTTGCTTCATGCTGCGGTTCAATATGATTCTGACGGCGGTTGTAGTGGTCATGTCGGCCATCATGGTGCTGGTGGCCAGAATTATGGTCCGGTACAGCGGGAAATACTTCACCCGTCAGCAGGGCTCAACCGGTAAGGTCAACGGCTATATTGAGGAGATGTTCGGCGGCCTGAAAGTGATCAAGGTTTTTTGCCATGAACAGCAGGCAAAAGAACAGCTCCGCAAACTCAATGACGAACTTTATTCCAACGCATTGCGTGCAAATGGTACCGCCGGTGCCCTGATGCCGATTATGTCCGGCTTTGGCAACCTGCAATACCTGATGGTCGCCATTATTGGCGGCGCGATGGCACTTTTCGGGGATGGGATGTTTTCAACAACGCTTGGAACCCTGATTTCTTTCCTGGGCTTAATCCGGCAGTTTACCTCCTCGATCACCCAGACCGCTCAGCAGATGAACAGTGCTGTATTGGGATTTGCAGGGGCTGGCCGTATCTTCGAACTGATGGACAATGAACCGGAACGGGATGAAGGCTATGTGACCCTCGTTCATGCCAAAGAAGAAAACGGGGAACTGGTGGAGTCTGAAGATGGCGATATTTATGCCTGGAAACATCCCCATCATGATGGAAGCCTGACATATACCAAGGTACAGGGAAATGTTGTGCTGGATCACGTCGATTTCAGCTACGATGGGCGGAAACTGGTACTGCATGATATCTCCCTTTACGCAAAACCCGGACAGAAAATTGCGTTTGTTGGGGCGACCGGTGCCGGCAAGACAACCATCACCAACCTGATCAACCGTTT
>DCTE01000126.1:11195-11523 GCA_002329405.1 Ruminococcaceae bacterium UBA1448
GACCGATGAGGAGTGCATCGCGGCCGCTAAACTTTCCGGGGCAGACAGTTTTATCTCCCGGCTTCCTGAAGGATATCAGACGATGATCAACGGGGACAACAACAACCTCTCCCAGGGACAATGCCAGCTGATTTCGATTGCCCGTGCCGCTGTCGCCAATCCGCCGGTCATGATTATGGACGAAGCAACCTCTTCGATTGATACCAGAACCGAAGCGATTGTACAAAGCGGAATGGACGCGCTGATGGATGGCCGGACGGTATTTGTCATCGCGCACCGGCTTTCTACCGTCCGCAACTCTAAGGCCATTATGGTGCTGGAACAGGGA
>DCTE01000094.1:0-8043 GCA_002329405.1 Ruminococcaceae bacterium UBA1448
GTCCGGTGGACAGTTTGAGACGATGGGGTGTCCCTATTGACTAAATACCGACACTGTACCCCGCTCTAAATGCTCAGCAAACACACATTTTTTCGCCGCTAGTTTACTCCTTCCGTCACCGCTAAAGCGGTGCCACCTCCCTCAAGAGGGAGGCTTGAGGTGTGGAAACCGGCGTCGGTGCTAACTCAATGTCACAATGCGCAACCACGCTCCAACAATTCAGAAAACGAACGTTGCTTCCCGCCTGTGCCCTCTCAGTCATTTACGGATGGCGAGGTTGTGTGGTGTTCAATATTGTCTGCTGCCTGCGCAGGGCCGACAGTTCCGGCGGTGAAACAGGGGCAAAACCGTACCAATTGTACAATTGTCAAATGCCGGATTTTGCGGTATAATAGTACAGTAAGTTTTGAAAGAATGGGAGAGTAGATATTTGATGCGCATAGGTTTTGACAATGAGAAGTATCTCCAGATGCAGTCCAGCCGGATTCAGGAGAGGATCTCTCAATTTGGCGGAAAGCTGTACCTTGAGTTTGGCGGAAAGCTGTTTGACGATTACCATGCCTCCCGTGTCCTGCCCGGGTTCAAGCCGGACAGTAAGATCAATATGCTGGTTAAGCTGAAAGATCAGGCGGAAATCGTCATCGTTATCAACGCCGGTGACATTGAGAAAAACAAGGTACGCGGCGATCTTGGCATAACCTATGATATGGATGTCCTGCGGCTGATTGACGCCTTCCGCGGATATGGGCTGTATGTTGGGAGCGTCGTACTGACCCAGTTCAACGGCCAGTCGAGCGCGATCGCCTACGAAAAGAAACTGGAGGCACTTGGCCTGCGGGTGTACAAGCATTACCCGATCGAAGGATACCCGTCGAATATCCCGCTGATCGTCAGCGATGAAGGCTACGGCCGCAATGATTATATCGAAACCGAGCGTTCACTGGTGGTCATCACCGCTCCCGGCCCCGGCAGCGGCAAGATGGCGACCTGCCTGTCCCAGCTTTACCATGAAAACAAACGGGGAATCAAGGCCGGTTACGCAAAGTTTGAGACTTTCCCGATCTGGAACCTGCCGCTCCGCCATCCGGTCAACCTGGCGTATGAGGCAGCGACCGCCGACTTAAACGATATCAACATGATCGACCCCTTCCATCTTGAGGCATACGGCGAGACAACCATCAACTATAACCGCGACGTTGAGGTCTTCCCGGTGCTGAACGCGATGTTTGAGCAGATTTATGGAAGCTCTCCCTATAAATCGCCGACCGATATGGGCGTCAATATGGCCGGCAACTGCATCTTTGACGATGAAGCGGTGCAGGAAGCGGCCCGGAAGGAGGTTGTCCGCCGGTATTTCAAGGCACTGTGCGACCGCCGCAACGGCAACCTGTCGGATGATGTGATCTATAAACTTGAGCTGCTGATGAAGCAGGCGAAAACCGGCATGCAGGACCGCCCGATCATTGCGGCGGCAAATGAAGTCGCCGAACGGACCGGGGACCCGGCCGCTGCGATTGAGTTGGCGGACGGGACGATCGTCACCGGCAAGACCAGCCCGCTGCTTGGTGCGATGTCGGCGATGCTGCTGGACGGGCTGAAAAAGCTGGCGGGTATCCCGGACGAGATTCATCTGATCTCCAAGACGATTATCGAACCCATCCAGAAGCTGAAGGTCACCCATCTGGGCAACCACAACCCCCGGCTGCACACCGATGAGGTGCTGCTGGCGCTGTGCATCTGCGCCAACACCGACCCGAACGCGGAACTTGCAATGCAGCAGTTGTCCAAGCTGCGGGGATGCGAAGTCCACTCGACGGTCATCCTCTCGTCGGTTGACGAGAATGTTTTCAGCCGCCTGGGGGTCAACCTGACCTGCGAGCCGAAGTACCAGACCGAAAAACTTTATCACCGTTAATGATTATAGCCAGATGAAACAGCCTCAGCCGATACCCGAATGGGTGCCGACTGGGGCTGTTTTTTGCATTTTTGTTCTTTAGGATGACAACTTGTTCTTTTGATTCTGTACGAATGTACATCATCATATTATACTATCTTTAGAGCAATTTATGTTCTGAAGAAGGAAATGATACGATGGATGCAAAAGCAGTAGGGCAACGGATTAAGGCTGCACGGGAAAAGAAACATCTGACACAGGAAGACCTTGCTGCTCTCATTGAGATCAGCCCGACACATATGAGTGTAATCGAACGCGGTGCAAAAATCCCACGGATGGACACCTTTGTTGCAATCGCAAATGTCCTTGAAGTCTCTGTAGATTCTTTACTGGTTGACGTTGCAGACTATGCAGCAGGAAGCGTTGCATCTGAACTTTCCGCCGCAATCGAGGATCTGCCGCACGATGAAAAAATGCGTGTGTTGAAGGTCGTAAACGCATTGCTCGAAAAGTGATGAACGGAGGATGCAAAGATGAAAAACTTTGAGAAAATCCTTGATAAGATTGCAAAAGAAAATGGAACAACCCCCGAAGATGTACGGCTTGAGATGCAGCGCGCCATTGATGAGGTTTACAAACAGCAAAACGCAGCTGCACAGCCTGTATTGAATCAGATGACTTTCAGGGGGGATAAGCCGACACCCGAAGAGTTTGTTTTGCAGCTTGCGATGATGCTGGATGAAAACAGCGAGCCACTGCATTAAATATAAATGCAAAGCTCCTCTGCATGGTTCGCAGAGGAGCTTTGACATAGGAACAAACCCGGACAGCCCAAAAGAAAACCGGCACAGTTTAAACTGCGCCGGTGTGTTTTCGTAAATCTTACGCAACCAGGAAGAACTTGACCAGGAAGAGGAGCGAGATCACATAGGTCAGCACCGAAACTTCCTTGAACTTGCCGGTGAATACCTTGATAACGGTATAGGAGATCAGCCCGATACCGATTGCGTGGCCGATCGAACCGGAGATGGGCATTGCAATCAGCATCAGCGCGACCGGAACAACTTCGGACATATCGTCGAAATGGACGTTCTTCAGGCCGGCGACCATCAGGATACCGACATAGATCAGCGCCGAAGAGGTTTNNGCAGCGGGAATGACCGCTGCAATCGGGGCGATAAAGATGCAGGCGAGGAACAGCAGGCCGCAGGTCAGAGCGGTCAGGCCGGTGCGTCCGCCCGCTTCAACACCAGAAGCGGATTCGACGAAGGTGGTGACAGTCGAGGTACCGGTCAGCGAACCGACGGTGGTACCAACCGCGTCGGAGAGCAGGACTTCCTTCATCTTCGGAACATTGCCGTTCTTGTCCAGCATACCGGCACGGCTTGCGGTGCCGACGACGGTGCCGATGGTGTCAAACATGTCGATCATGCAGAAGGTGATGATCAGTGTGATTACAGTAAACCAGCCAATCTGGGAAAGATTCGCAAAGTTCAGTTTAAACAGGGTAGTGGAAGCCATGTCGCCGAATGCAGGGACAAAGGACGCTGTTTGAAGGGAAGCGAAGGGGTTGTTGCCGAGGATGAAAGCGTCGCCCGCCCAGTAGACAACACAGGCAGCCAGCATGCCGAGGATAACCGAGCCTTTGATGTTCTTGTGGGCCAGGATAATGATGATAAACAATCCGACAAACATCGTGACAACCGTCAGAACCATCTGGGGATAAGCGCTTCCCATGTTGTCATGAGCAAGGCCGGCGGTCAGCGAGCCGAAGAAGTCGCGCATGACATAGAAGCAGTTACCCTGGTCGTCATAAACGCCGACATTTGAGCCCAACCCGATGTTCAGCAGCATCAGGCCGATTGCGGGAGCAATGCCCAGCCGGACGCCGAGCGGGATTGCGTCGACAATCTTGTCGCGGATATTGAGGATAGACAGGATAATGAAGACGATACCCTCAATGAAGATGATGCAGAGTGCCGCCTGGAAAGATTCCAGATAGGTCAGTCCTGTCAGGCTGACGATGTTGGCGACAACAATTGCAAAAAAGCTGTTCAGTCCCATGCCGGGCGCGAGACAGAAGGGCTTGTTTGCCAGGAAGGCCATCGAGAACATGGCAATCGCCGAAGCGATGCAGGTGGCGAGAAAGACGCCGTTCCAGAGTGCGCTTCCAACGTCAAAGTTGGTCAGAAGGTTGGGGTTAAGAGCGATGATGTAAGCCATCGTCATGAAGGTGGTCACACCGGCGACGATTTCCGTCCGCACAGAGGTACCGTTTTCCTTCAGTTTGAAGAGCTTTTCCAAAGGTAAAACCTCCTTGAAAAATAGAATAGCGGAATCCGGGAATGACTGTAAATCCTTCGTATCATGCCCGTTTTCAACATTTTTATTATAACTTGATTTTGACAGATTTGCAAGCATTTTGCGAATAACAGATGAATAAAATGAACATCAGGCGAATATTGTCCGGTTTTATATCGGCATATTTATGAACCAGTTCACACGATCTCCCTTTATCCAGCTTTCAGGATGTGGTATACTGGCATAGGAGAATGTCGGAAGGTGGAATATCCTCAGTAAAGGAAGATGTTTCAGTGCGCACCAGAAAACTTTGTCCCAAATGCGGTATCCCATTGGAAGGGTCAGCCTGTCCGGTATGCGGCCAGCGGCTGGACGGCAAGGAATTTATCCCACTGGAGAGCAGCGGCTTTTCTAAAAGGAACCTGCGGCTGCTGGGATTGCTGGGCGGGGTGGTTGTCCTGCTTGGAGTCTGCGCGATGGTGCTGTTTGCAGTCGGAGAGCAGCAGCAAACAACGCAGGTTTCGTCGTCGTTCGAAGAATCCAGCGAGAGTTCGGTATCTGAGCCTGAACTGCCCAGTTCATTGCTGGATGAATAGGCAGCATTGGAAGCCAAATAAAAAACCGGTATCTTTAATCCACCGTCACAGTGGGTAAGGATACCGGTTTTACTTATTCGGCCAAAAAACGGATGCAGGCAATCCTGACTGACAGGAGTGCCTGCACCAAACCATTTGTTATTTTTTCGCGACGCTGATTCGATTGAGTGCCCGTTTCAGCCGGACCTCGGCATGATCCATTTCAATCTTGGAATGGGCGGCGAGCTTGTCCTTTTTGGCCTGTTCAGCGGCCCTTTTTGCCCGTTCGACGTCGATTTCATCCTGCCATTCACAGGCAGTCGTCAGGACGGTCACGACATTGTCGCCGACCTTCATAAACCCGCCGGTGATCGCTGCGAAACGCGGCTGGGTGTCGGCAAATTCGACCTTCATCTTGCCGATAGCCAGCGGTGCAACCAGCTTCTGATGATTGGCCTGGATGCCGATATCGCCGCTGGCCGCGCGGACCAGCAGGAAGGTTGCTTCGCCGTCATAGAGGACCCGGTCAGGGGCGACAATCTGCAATTTAAAGCTCTTCATCCGACCGCTCCTTTAAGCCTGCCCGGATTTAGCCTTTTGGACCGCTTCGTCGATGGAACCGACAAACAGGAAGGCGGATTCGGGCAGATCGTCGTGCTTGCCTTCGATGATTTCCTTAAATCCACGGATAGTCTCCGATAGCGGCACATATTTGCCCTGCATGCCGGTAAACTGTTCCGCGACGGTGAACGGCTGGGAGAGGAAACGCTGGATTTTACGTGCCCGTGCGACGGTCAGCCGGTCTTCTTCCGACAGCTCATCCATACCGAGGATTGCGATGATATCCTGCAATTCCTTGTACCGCTGGAGGGTGGCCTGGACAGCGCGTGCAACCTCGTAGTGTTCCTTTCCGACGACAGCGGGGGAGAGGATACGGGAGGTCGATTCCAGCGGGTCAACCGCCGGGTAGATGCCCAGCGACGAGATGCTTCTCGAAAGAACGGTGGTCGCATCGAGGTGGGCAAAGGTTGTCGCGGGGGCAGGGTCTGTCAGGTCGTCTNNAGACCGCCTGGACCGAGGTGATCGAGCCTTTTTTGGTGGAGGTAATCCGTTCCTGCAAAGCACCCATCTCGGTCGCCAGCGTCGGCTGGTATCCAACCGCCGACGGCATACGGCCCAACAGTGCCGAAACTTCCGAGCCTGCCTGGGTAAAGCGGAAGATGTTGTCGATAAACAGCAGTACGTCCTGGTTTTCTTCATCCCGGAAGTATTCCGCCATCGTCAGCCCTGAAAGGCCGACCCGCATTCTAGCTCCGGGCGGTTCGTTCATCTGACCGTAGACGAGGGCGGTCTTGTTGATAACCCCCGATTCGATCATCTCGTTGTACAGGTCGTTGCCCTCGCGGGTACGTTCACCGACCCCGGTAAAGACGGAAATACCGCCATGCTGGGTCGCGACGTTGTTGATCAGCTCCATGATCAGGACGGTTTTCCCGACGCCTGCACCGCCGAACAGGCCGATCTTGNNTGACCTTGATGCCGGTTTCGAGGACTTCGGTCGAGGTGACCTGTTCCTCAAAGGAGGGTGCGGGACGATGGATGGGGAGCCGTTTTTGGATATCAGGAGCCGGTTTGTTGTCGACCGGTTCACCGAGCAGGTTAAAGATCCGGCCAAGCGTCTGCGGGCCGACCGGCACCGTAATCGGGGAACCGGTATCGACTGCGTCGACACCGCGGCGGAGCCCATCGGTCGAGCTCATCGCGATGCAGCGGACGACGTCGCCGCCGATATGCTGGGCGACTTCGGCGACCAGCGTTTTGCCCTCGTTTTGAATATGGATCGCATTCAGCAGATTTGGCAGATGGTCGGCGTCAAACCGGATATCGAGGACAGGTCCGATGATCTGAATGACCTTGCCAATATTTTTCTCTGGCATGAATATCTCCTTTCATACCTGGTATTTTTGTATCAATGCCGCCGATACAGGGGATCAAATGCTATTGAGCGGCGTTCGCACCCGAGACGATCTCGGTCAGTTCCTGGGTAATCGAAGCCTGTCTTGCGCGGTTATAGCTGAGGGAGAGGCTCTGGATCATCTCTTCGGCATTTCCGGTTGCAGCCTCCATTGCGGTCCTTCTGGCGCCCTGTTCGGAAGCGTAACTTTCGGTGACAGCACCGNNCAGGTACTGAGGGATGATCGCGGAGAAGACAGCCTGCGGGCTGGGGTCATAGATGATCTCAGTCGACTGTCTGCCAACAGGGTTGCGCAGCGAGAGGGGGAGGACATCCAGGATAGACGCCTGCTGGTTGAGGGCGGTAACGAACTGGGTGAACAGCACCCGGACCCTGCTGATCTCACGGTTGTTCCACAGCCGGAGCAGCTCACGGGTAATCGTCTGGACGGTAGAGACACGCATCCGCTCCGCCAGCCCGGGATATTCCGCAATCATTTGGACGTCGGGGCTATGCGCATATTTTTCAATCGCCTTGCGTCCGATTGCGATGACCTTAGCACCCTTAAAATCTGGCTGTTCAGCGGCGAGCCGGAAGATGTTGGCGTTGTAGCCGCCCGCCAGTCCGCGATCACCGGCGATGATGATATACAGTGCCGGTTTATTTTTGGGGGCACAGCTGTAGATCGTCTCATCTCCGTTCATCTCAGCAGCGAGATCGGCGACAGTTTTGTACAGGACGTTGAAAAACGGCCGCGCGTTTTCAGCGTGTTCCTTGGCCCTGCGCAGTTTGGAAGAGGAGACCAGTTCCATTGCCTTGGTAATCTGCATCGTGCTTTCAACCGATTTGATGCGATTTTTGATATCCTTCATTGAAGCGCCCATCAGATCACCTTCCTTCCAATATTATTCATTGTTAAACTTCCCTGTAAATACAGTCAGCAGTTCTTTGAGCTGATTTTCCGTTTCAGGTTCCAGCTTTCCGGTTTCGCGGATTGCCGTACTGATTTCTGGGCGGGTGGACTCGATATGGGCGATCAGTTCCTTTTCAAAGTCGGAGATCCGGTCGACCGGTACCGATGAAAGGAAGTTGTTGACAACTGCGTAGATGATGATAACCTGATGCTCGACCGGGACAGGGCAGTTTTCGTTTTGCTTGAGTACCTCGACGATACGTGCGCCCTGATCAAGGCGTTCGCGGGTATCGCGGTCGAGGTCGGAGCCAAACTGGGCGAAGCTCTCCAATTCGCGGTACTGGGAGTAAGCGAGCTTAAGGGTGCCCGAGACCTTTTTCATTGCCTTGATCTGGGCGTCGCCGCC
>DCTE01000094.1:8134-9193 GCA_002329405.1 Ruminococcaceae bacterium UBA1448
GCCTGGGTTTCGATGATCGGCAGAGCGGTCAGTGTGCCGCCGCCCAGTTCCGGGGAGAGGCAGGCAGCACGTTCCAGCAGACGGGAATGGAGGTAGAAGACGTCGCCGGGGTATGCTTCACGTCCCGGAGGGCGTTTGAGCAGCAGGGAAAGGGCGCGGTAGGCGACCGCGTGCTTGGACAGGTCGTCATAGACGCACAGCACATGCTTTCCCTTGTACATAAAATATTCGCCCATTGAACAGCCCGCATAGGGCGCGATATACTGGATCGGTGCCAGTTCCGACGCAGTCGCCGATACGACGATGGTATAATCCATCGCGCCGTTAGCCGTCAGCGTTTCGACGACGCCTGCAACGGTCGATCTTTTCTGCCCGATTGCGACATAGATACAGATGACATCCTTGCCCTTCTGGTTGATGATGGTATCCAGCGCGATGGCGGTTTTGCCGGTCTGCCGGTCACCGATGATCAGCTCNNGATAGCCTTGATACCGGTCTGAAGGGGCTGGTGAACGCTCTTGCGTTCAATGATGCCGGGTGCCGGGGATTCGATCGGGCGGGTCTCGGTGGTAAGCAGCGGACCCTTGCCGTCGATTGGCTGACCAAGCGGGTTTACGACGCGGCCGAGCAGTGCTTCGCCGACAGGGACCGAGACAATCCGGTCGGTCCTGCGGACGGTATCACCCTCCTTGATGCCGGAATCCGAGCCGAGCAGGACGGCACCGACAAAATCCTCTTCGAGGTTGAGTGCCATACCGTAGACGTCGCCGGGGAAGAGCAGCAGTTCACCGGACATGCAGTCCTGTAAACCATATACCCTTGCAATACCGTCGCCGACAGTGACGACCGTACCGGTATCGGTCATGGTAGCCTTGCAGTCGTAGTTTTTGATCTGGGCTTTGATCAGCTGGGTAATTTCTTCGGGGCGCAATTCCATTTGGGTTTGAACCCTCCTAACTGATTAGACTTATAGAAAGTAAAGTTACAGGATAATGCTGGACAGGTTTTTGCGCAGGCCGTCCAGCCTTATCCTGTAACTTTACTTTCTATAAGTCTAAT
>DCTE01000065.1 GCA_002329405.1 Ruminococcaceae bacterium UBA1448
ACATCCCTTCATGCAGTATTCGCAGCTGGTGCAGGGGATGGATGGGACAGCCGCCAGTGCCTTTTTGGCGTCTTCGATCACAGCCATCTGCTTTTCGTCCAGTTTGGTGAATCCCTTCATGACCGACAGGTTGTCCTTCATCTGGTCGACCGTGGACATGCCCGAAAGAACCGTCACAAGTCCGTCGAGCGATGCGGCGTACCGCAGTGCCCAGGAAGCGATCGAGGAGTCCGGTTCTGCCGCCTTAAAGACCTTTGCGACACTTTCCGGGAGATTTGCGAGGCTGCCGCCCTTGACCGGTTCCATGATGACGACCGGTTTACCGTGACGGCGGGCCGTTTCATAACAGAGGCGGGACTGTACCGATGTCGAATCCCAGTCGGCATAGTTGATCTGGAGCTGGACAAATTCGACCTCCGGGTGGGCGGTCAGCACCTTGTCGAGTGCTTCAGCCGAGTCGTGCATCGAAAAACCGAGATGTTTGATCAGTCCTTTCGCCTTCTGTTGCTGCACAAAATCCCAGATGCCGTACTCGTCAAACTTTGCGGTCCGTTCACCGCCGAGGTTGTGCAGCAGATAAAAGTCAAAATACCCGGCACCGGTTCTGCGCAGAGAGGTGAAGAACATCTCCTTTGCTTCTTCCGCTGTTTTTGCGCCAGCCCAGGCAGGGAGCTTGGTTGCAATGGTAAAGCTGTCTCTGGGGTACCGGTCGACGATCGCGGTTTTGACGGCCTCTTCCGACTTGCCGCCGAGATACCCGTAAGCGGTGTCAAAGTAGGTGAACCCTGCCGCCATAAAGAGGTCGACCATTTCCTTTGTCTGTTCGATATCAACCTCATCGCCGATCATCGGCAGCCGCATCAACCCAAAGCCGAGTTTTGGAATGTTTTCGCCCAGTGCCATTTTTCATACGCCCTTTCTTTACAAAAGTGAATAAAACTGAATCTGACAGGAATCAGTCATCGTCCAGAATCTCAAAATAATGATCGCTCTGGAGCGGGACTGTTCGTGCGGAAAGGCCGGTAATGTCGATATAACGGTTTTGCTGGAGGGTTTGCAGCAGCAGGTCGATTTCTTCCTCTCTGCCCTGTACCTCCATTTCGACCGAACCGTCTGGACGGTTGCGGACCCATCCGGTCAGTCCCCGCATCGAGGCCGCATACTTGGTCCGGTACCGGAGGCCGACCCCCTGTACCGCGCCGGTGAGCAGCAGATGTTTTCGTACCACAATGACCACCTTCCCTTTCATTCTTTATTTTAGTACATGGAGTGGACTCAAGGTCAAGGGATTTTCAAGAAAAAATGTGAATATTTGGAAAATTTTTTCGATAAATCCACATTTTTCTTTACTTTTTGCACAGGAACGCAGATTGCACTGTGCAAAATTAACCGGCTGTTCCTTGCCTTTTTCTGTGAATATTGGTACAATAAGGTTAGAAGAAACAGTTTGCTGCCCTTGCCGGTTGACGGCATGGTACCCGGATGGGAGGGTTTACGATATGAAAAAAAGATTGACAGCATTGTTTGCGGCCCTTTTGCTGGCCCTGCCGTTTCCGGCTGCTGCCATCGGGGCGGAAGATGACACCGCTGCCCCGGAATCAGGGGGAACGACAGAATCGTCCGCCGCTTCCGATTCTCAGCCGTCCGTTGAAGACGAAACCGAATCTGTACAGCAAAGTCCGGTTGTCCTGTCTCCACACTGGGAACAGCGGGAGGGACAGTTTGTCCTGCTGGACGGGACAGGGGAGCCGATGTCCGGCTGGGTCCAGCTGGACGGAAAATGGTACCTGCTTTCCGAGAGCGGCATCCGCCAGAACGGATGGCGGGAGGTGGACGGGAAATGGTATTATCTCGATGCCGACGGCGTGATGGTGGACGGCTGGCAGCAGATCGGCGGAAAATGGTACCTGTTCGGCGGCGGCGCGATGAAGACCGGTTGGGTCTATAATGGGGGCAAATGGTACTACTTTGCCGAAAGCGGTGCGATGCAGACCGGATGGCTTGAGCTGAACGGAAAGCGGTATTACCTGACCCCGTCCGGCGGGATGAAGACCGGCGCAATGACCGAAGGTTCGACTGTATACACGCTGGATGCTTCCGGTGCGGTCGTTTCCTCCAAGGATTTGAGCACCCTGTCCAACAAGGCACTCGGCTGGGGGCAGGGGACACAGGTCGATTCTTATAACCGGCCGGTCGGCGCGGTGTCCTACCAGGAAAAGTACGGGACACTGGGCGGACAGTTTGTCGGGCCGAACGAGAAGGTGATCTACCTGACCTTTGATGAAGGGTATGAAAACGGTTATACGGCGTCGATCCTCGATACCCTCAAGGCCAAAGGGGTGACAGCAACCTTTTTTATTACCGGAGCTTATCTGGACAGCCAGCCCGGGCTTGTGGAGCGGATGATCGAGGAAGGGCATGCTGTCGGCAACCACACCGTCAACCATCCCAATCTCCCCCAGTGCAGCATCAGCCGCCGGGCGGATGAGATCGGCGACCTGCATGACAGGGTGGAGGAGAAGTTCGGCTATTCGATGTACCTGATGCGTCCGCCGGAAGGGGTTTTCTCGGAACAGGTGCTGGCGCAGGCACAGGGGATGGGCTATCAGACGGTGCTGTGGAGCTTTGCCTATAAGGACTGGGACCCGTCCGCTCAGATGAGTACGTCGACTGCCCTGCAAAAGACGACTTCTGCCCTGCACCCGGGCGCAATCTATCTGCTGCATGCTGTCTCCAAGACCAACGCGGCCATTCTGGGCGATTTTATCGACACGGCCCGTCAGCAAGGGTACACCTTTGGTATTCTGCCGCGATAGTGAAATATATGATATTTGAGCGGGGAACTACCGTCTTAGACTGTCCACCGGACAGTCTAAGAGGGAAACGGGTGGGAAAATCTGTCAGCGGCGTGCCGCCACCGCGTAGTCCCACCTGAGCGGGTAAACCGGAAATGCTGCCCTCGCGATTATTGGAAAAGACCCGCATCGAGCGGGCCTTTTCCAAAGGAAGACCCCTTGCAAGGGTCTTCCCACGGGGCCATACACTGCGGTGTATGGCCCCTCCCTGTCCTGTGCTTGTTTTGGGG
>DCTE01000108.1:0-1094 GCA_002329405.1 Ruminococcaceae bacterium UBA1448
AATAAAATATTCCAGAAAGATATAGTGCTTTGCTTTTTCCAGCTCCTCCAGCATCCGTTTCCAGCTTTTCTCACCGATTTCATGATACTCGCAGACGGTATGGCTGTATACAGGACAATGCGCTCCCCGTTCAATATACCCGGATTGGAGTGCTGCATCGGGATTTTCAGCATACAACAGCTTTTTCAGGTGTTCGTGCGGCGCATCATAATGCCGCATTGTCTGCATAATCCCTGACATCTTCTTTTTGGTGTGGCGGGACAGCCGGCTGGTACCGAACAACAGATAAAACGGTCCACCAAAGATCGGAAACGCCATGATCAGGATAATCCACGCGATCTTGTAGGCAGGATTCGCCCGGCTGGTTAAAATTGCAAATACAGCCAGCAAACTTGCCAATACCGAAGCAAAGTAAAACCAGCTGGAATAGGAACTAAATCGGACCTGGAAGACGACCATCGTCGCAATTTGCAGCAACAGCANNACAATGACTACACGGCGAAATATAAATTGTGATATCTTTTTAAATTTCATGTTCCTTCTTTTTACCTCTCGGAGTATCGGCTACAATTCTTCCGGGTTGAGCTTCTTATCCCCCAGCCGTCTGTAAACTACTTCCCTCAGCAACGCATACAACACCGATGAGAGCGGAATGAAAAACAGCATCCCCGGTATTCCAAACATGCTGCCGCCAATCGAAACCGCAGCCAGTACCCAGATGGACGGCAAACCTACCGCGTTGCCAACAACGTGCGGATAGATCAGCTGTCCCTCGACCTGCTGCAAAACCAAAAACATGATAATAAACCAGATCGTACGCTCGGGAGCAACCATCAGAATTAAAAACGCCCCGACAGCACATCCCAAAAATGAGCCGAAAATTGGTACAAGTGCGGTAAATCCGATAAATACTCCACACAACAGTGCATACGGAAAACCGAACAACGTCATCACAAGGAAAAACAATGTACCCAAAATAACCGCTTCGGTACACTGACCGGACAAAAAACGGGAAAAAGTCTTGGAAGAAACCGACGCAATCCGTATAATCTGTTCACAGAGCTGATCAGGAAGAAAGGCATACAAAATCATCT
>DCTE01000108.1:1103-13500 GCA_002329405.1 Ruminococcaceae bacterium UBA1448
CTTGCGCATCAATAGATAGACTGAAAAAACCAACCCGATGACCACCGATACCACTCCCCCAACCAGCGAAGAAGCAGTTCCATAAATCGTCTCAATCAGCCCACTCTCTTCAATAATCATCACCGCCCGCGAACTGAGTGCTGTCCAGTCCAGTTCCAATCCGGCAATATAGCTGGTCAACTCGCTGTTTCCAGCCAGCAGATTCATCGCCCAGGCTCTCGCCGTCTCAAAATAGGTCGGCAACCCTGCTATTAATGCTGACGCTGTCCGCCCAAGTTCAGGAATCACCATGCCAAATACAAACGCAATTACCGCAGCAACCAGCAACAATGTAACCGTCAGGCTGATCGGACGGTGAAATCGGGAAACGTCCAGCGTCTTTTTTTCCCGCGGCAGCCTTTGTGTTCTGCGTCCACCCGGCAGTGTGCTGAGCAGCATCTCTCCAGCTTTATCCTGCAGTTCGTTTTCCTTGATAATAACTGTTTCAATCACTGATGTTTTCTTTTCGGGAAACAAAAAGCGTTCGATCGCACGCATCGGTACATTAAGAATGAAGGCGACCACGCCCCCAAGAACAAACGGTTCGACTACCGCTCCCNNTGTCCCAGTACATCCAGATGCTGCACCGCAAAGTTCAGCAATACACCAAAGGCGACAACAATCAACAATTTTTGAAACAGTTGCCGGTCTATCTTCACTCGATCATCTCTCCCATTTCAAAAAATCAACTATTACCATTATACACCTTTTTTCCATCTTGTCACTGGCAAATTCGTGACACAGCCGTAAATTTTTTAGCAATTCTTGCCATAAAAGGAAAAGGCCCGCCGCTCCGGGTTCCCGGAACAGAAGACCTCATTTTCAATCATCACAAACTTATGCGTTTCCGTTGCGCTCGCTCAGCGTCTGATAAGAAACTGGCTCTCCAACGCTGATATATGCCGGGCGGATAATCTTGTCCACATTGATCAGCTCTTCCAGCCGGTGAGCACTCCAGCCGACAATACGGGCAATCGCAAACATCGGGGTGAACAGTTCTTCCGGGATGTCCAGCATCGAATAGATCAGACCAGAATAAAAGTCGACATTTGCGCTGACCCCTTTGTAAATCCGGCGGTTTTCAGCAATTACCTTTGGTGCCAGACGTTCAACCATGTTGTAAAGTTCATAATCTTTACGGCGGCCTTTTTCTTCGGAAAGCCGTCCAACATACTTTTTAAAGATCTGGCAACGTGGGTCAGACTTGGTATAAACTGCGTGACCCATTCCGTAAATCAGTCCCTTTTGATCAAATGCTTCTTTATTAAGCAATTTCAGCAGGTAAGCCGCAACTTCTTCCTCGTCCCGCGTATCATGGACATGCGCTTTCAGGTCCTTCATCATCTGAACGACCCGGATATTTGCACCGCCGTGCTTGGGACCTTTGAGTGATCCGAGCGCAGCAGCAATCGTCGAATAGGTATCGGTACCAGACGAAGAAACAACATGTGTCGTAAAGGTCGAGTTATTACCGCCGCCATGCTCCATATGCAATACCAGCGCCAGATCGAGAATCTTCGCCTCCAGCGGGGAATACTTCTTGTCCGGCCGCAGCATCCGCAGGAAGTTTTCAGCTGTCGACAGCTCTGGCAGCGGCCGATGGATGTACATGCTCTTGCCACGAATATAATGGTTGTAGGCATGATATCCGTAAACCGAAATCATCGGGAAAACACTGATCAGCCGCAGGCATTGCAGCAGTACATTTTCAATTGATATATCATCGGTTCTACGGTCATACGATGCCAGCATCAGCACGCTTTTGGACAGTGAGATCATGACATCGCGGCTGGGACCCTTCATCAATACATCACGTGTAAAGTTACGGGGAAGCGACCGCGCAGCAGAAAGCATGCGGGTGAATTCATCCAGCTGGCCGGCGTCCGGCAGCTTCCCGAACAGCAGCAGATAGGCGGTCTCTTCAAATCCGAACCGGTCTTCCGATAAAAAGCCGCGGACAAGATCCTGGACATTGATACCGCGGTAATACAGCCGTCCGTCGCATGGAGTCCGCTCTCCGTTGATATAATCAAACGACTCAATACGGGAAATATTGGTCAATCCCGCCCGGACACCATCACCGTTTTTGTCGCGCAGCCCTTTTTTGACCTGGTATTCGTCATACAGTTCATAGGGTAGGGTCGTCGACTGCCGGCAGATATCAGCATACTGTCCGCAAAATTCATGCAAATTTTCCATTTGTCTCGTCCTCCTTCTTTTCATTGATGTTCAGATATTGAATGGATGTTTTACCACTTTATTATATCAAAAAGTTGGTAAAATAGTGGGAATTTTTTGTTAATTTTCAGTTTTTTTGAAACATTTTTATTGCAATACTGCAAAACACCTGTTTTCGGCAGCAAAATCAGCCAATTACTGCAATCGCCGCCGCCAGTCCTCTGGTAATCTCATCAACCGGCAGAGCAAACCACTCTGGGTGAGCAACCCTCTGCTCCGGGATGCAGGGTACATGGATAAACCCGCTCTTCATGCCAGGGAAACTGGTATGACAGGCGTGCAGCAGCGAGTACATCACCCGGTTACAGACAAATGTCCCCGCAGTATTGGAAATCTTTCCCGGCAGCCCTGCCGCTTCAATCGCCTGGACCATTTCTGCGACAGGCAGCAAGGAGAAATACCCGTCCGGTCCATCCGCTTCAATCGTCTGTTCCTGCGGCATATCACCGTCATTGTCAGCGATGGAAGCACTCATCACATTAATTGCAATCCGTTCTGGCGTGATTGCCGTCCGGCCGGCGGCCTGCCCGATTGAGATGACATAGTCCGGGCGGCAGAGAGCCGCCTTTTCAAGAATCATTTTCGGTGCCCGCTCAAACGAAGTCGGGATCATCATCCGAATCAATTGATGCTCCCCCAGCTGTTCAGGCAATCGACTGACTGCTTCCCAGGCTGGATTAACCTTCTCTCCACCAAACGGATCAAATCCGGTAACCAGTATCTTCATTTCAGAATCATTCCTTTCTGTTATCAAAATCAAAACCATCTGTTTCCATGATACCATACCTTTGTTCAAATGACAACGAAACCAGCAGAAAATCCATCAGATTCAGTCAGATGTAAATATGATATTATTGTAATAATTTTGTAAACGCAATCTAAATAACGACATTTTCCGAAGTTCTGAAAATGATAATTTCAAAATTGAATCTGCTACTTGCAAATATTTTTCCAGAATGTTAGGATAAAGTTGACAAAATGATGACGAAACAGTCAAAATAATCGTTCGATTTTGATAATTATTTATGAACGCTTTAAAAACGAGCTGTTTGGTCATCCGACTTCGAAAAATAATCGGAGTCAATTTTAAAAACAGGAGGATATTATTATGAAGGCCAAAAAGACACTTGCTCTGATCATGATCTGTGCGTTGGCAGCGTCTGCATTTGCATCCTGCGGAAATGACTCGTCCACTTCCAGTTCCAGTGGCGGCTCTTCCGGCAGTACTTCGACTTCCGAGTCTACCGGTTCAGATGATGGCGGGGATGTTACCACCCCTGAACTTACTTCGGATGTAGTCAACGGTGAAACCAACCAGCAGACCTATCCCCTCACTGAAGAAAGCATTACGCTGGATTACTGGTATCCGAATGCCGGTTCGATGGCTGAGTTGGGGGACTTCAATGATTCCTATTTCTTCAAATGGTATGAGGAACTGACCGGTGTCCATATCAACTTTATTGTCCCGCCGGCAGGTTCTGAAGGTGAATCCTTCCAGCTGCTGTTTGCGGCCGACGAGATCCCTGATATTGTTTACAGCTATCCTGCACAGACCACCTACTCTTACCGCAACGGTCAGGACAAGGCAATTGACGATGGGTACTTCCTGGATATCGCTGAATACCTTGACTATGCGCCCAACTACGTTTCCTGGCTGGCCAACAACGATGAACTGAGACAGGCTTCCTACTCGGATACCGGCAAACTGTACGGCCTGTGGGGCATCTGGTCGGGTATGGATTCTGAACACACCTACGCTGACTATGGTCTGGCCATCCGTCAGGATTATCTTGACAAAGTCGGTCTGGAAGTTCCGACCACCTATTCCGAATGGGAGACAGTCCTGACTGCTTTCAAGAATGAGCTGGGCATCAAGGCACCGCTGTATACTTCCAAATACGGCATTGATATGGGCGAAATGATGGCCGGTTACGATACAGCTCCCTATTTCTATCAGAGAGATGGCAAGGTACAGTATGGCCCGATGGACGATGGATACCGCGATTACCTTGTAATGATGAAAGATTGGTACGATAAGGGTTTGCTTGACCCTGACTTCGCGACCCGTGCATCTTCCGGCGTCACCGCTGACAACGACATGATCCTCAACGATCAGGTAGGCGCGCTGACCGACTATGGCACCCGTCTGGACGACACCTACATTTCCCGCGGTGCCACCAACCCTGATCTCTGCTATGTCGGTGCTCCCCAGCCCACCAAGGATCTGGATGATCCCACTTATGTTGAGCCCGCTTACCGTGACAACACCTATTCTTACATGCTGCACGGCGGCTGCAACTCGATTTCTGCCGACTCTGAATACGCAGAAATCGCAATCCGTTGGGTAGACGGCTTCTATGCGACCGATGTCGCACTCAACGCAAACTACGGCACCGAGGAATTTGAAGGTACCGTCTGGTACTCCGATGATTCGACCTCTACCGGACGCATGATCGACTATGATTACCGCTACTCCAACCCCGACGGTCTCTCCTCCGGTATGGTTCTGGTCCTCTATTCCGCAAAGAACCCGCCGATCCGCTATGAAGGCATGCAGGTTGAATGCTCGACCCCGATCAAGCTGGAAGGCTATGAAATTTGGAAAGAGTATGAACCGGTCAACGCTCTGCCGACCCGCATGACCATGACTTCTGAGGAAGGCACCGAATCCGCTTCCCTGTACACCGATATCGAAACCTACGTTCAGGAATGCAACGTCAAGTTTATCATGGGCCAGATGAGCCTGGATGATTATGACAGCTACCGCGAGACGCTGGTCAGCATGGGTATCGAACGCTGCATCGAACTGAGACAGGCAGCACTCGACCGCTATAACAACCGTACATTCTGATATTCATTGGTGTGGAGCGGGCGGAACAGATTCGTCTCCGCCTGCTCCTGTTACGTCCTGAACTGGGAGGTTTTTTATGACAAATTCCAAACCTGCACCGGCAGCCGGACGCCAGACAGACAAATCCTCACGGATGCACATGACCAAGCGCGACTGGCAGCTGAACAAGGCTGTCTATCTGATGGCCGTTCCTGTTATCGTCTACTTTATTATCTTCAATTACATCCCGATGGGCGGCATCCTGATGGCATTTGAAGACTACTCGGTCAAAAAGGGAATTTTTGGTTCGACCTGGGTTGGCTTTAACAACTTTGTCCGGTTTTTCAATTCGGTTTACTGCTGGAGAGTTATCCGCAATACCCTGCTCATCAGCTTTTACGGGCTGCTGTTCTCCTTCCCTTTCCCGATCATCTTCGCGCTTTGCTTAAACGAGATCCGCAACGTCAAGTTCAAAAAGCTGACACAGACCATCTCTTACATGCCCTACTTTATCTCCATCGTCGTCGTCGTTTCGATCATCTACGACTTTTGCAGCTCGGACGGTGTCCTGACCAAAATCGCAGCGATGTTCGGCGATACCGGCGGTGCGCTGATCTCCCGTCCTGAATGGTTCAGAACCCTGTATGTCGGTTCCAACATCTGGCAGCATCTCGGATATAACTCGATCATCTTTATCTCCGCTCTTGCCGCCATCGACCAGGAACTGTATGAAGCAGCGGTTATTGACGGTGCCGGCCGTTGGAAACAAACCATCTACATCACTCTGCCGGAACTTTCTTCGACAATTGTCGTTCTGCTTATCCTGCGCCTCGGCCAGATTATGAACGTCGGCTATGAAAAGACAATCCTGATGTACTCACCTGCGACTTATGAAACGGCTGACGTCATCGCGTCTTATGTCTACCGTGTCGGTATCAAAGATTCCGACTACGGGTATTCGACCGCAATCAACTTCTTCAACTCGCTTGTCAACCTGCTGGTACTGTTTGTGGCCAACTCGATCAGCCGCAAACTGAGCGACAGCAGCCTGTGGTAAGAAAGGAGGACTGTCCATGCTTAAACGTACAAAAGGCGAAAAGATTTTCGCAATTTTCAACTATACCGGTATGGTCCTGCTTTCGCTGATCTTTCTGATTCCGGTATGGCATGTCCTGATGGGCTCTCTGTCTGACCCGCTCAAAATCAGCGCACATTCCGGTATTATCCTCTATCCGCTGGGTGACGTCACACTGGGCGGATACAAGCTGGTCATGCAGAACAACTCCATTGTCCGTTCGTATGCCAATACCATCCTGATCGTTGTCTCCGCAACCGCACTCGGTACCTTCTTAACCATTTTGGCATCTTATGTCATGAGTGTCCGGGGGCTTTACTGGAAAAAGCCGTTCAATTTCCTGGTTACCTTTACAATGATCTTTAACGGCGGTCTGATCCCGACTTATATGGTTGTCAACAGACTCAATATGCTGGATACCTACTGGTCGCTGATTATCCCCGGATGCTGCGTCGCCTATAACATCATCATCATGCGCACCTCTTTTTCGCAGATTCCTGACGCACTCTCGGAAGCTGCCACCATCGACGGTGCCGGACATTTCCGTATCCTGTTCCAGATCGTTCTGCCGGTCTCCAAGGCAATTATCGCTGTCATCATACTGTTCTATGCAATCCAGCAGTGGAACGCATGGTTCAACGCATCCATCTACATTCAGAACCGCAACCTGTATCCCCTTCAGCTGACGCTGCGTGAAATCGTCCTTCAGTCCTCTGAAAACTCGATTATCGCAAATGCTGACGGCGAAACAGTCGACATCTACCGCCCGCTGATTAAATACTGTTCGATCATGGTATCAATTATCCCTATGATGGTTATTTATCCGTTCGTACAGAAGTATTTTGTCACCGGCGTTATGATCGGTTCGGTTAAAGGATAACCCTGTACAGCACCCCGGCGTGTCTGTCTGTCGTTTTCCTGTTATGCGAACAGAAGATGCGCCTGTACCAGCCGGCCTGCTGCACGGCCGGCTGGTATTTTTATGCCAAAAATCGGGTAATAAATTCAATTGGCAGTACTTTTGTGATGATACGGTACCTGGACGTATCCTGACAAAAAAACTGCCTGTATGTTGCAGGCATTAACCAATCCATCATTCTTTCAGAAAGGAGTACAACAATGGCTGAATTTTTTCTGACACAGGCTGATTATCTTTTACGGATACTGGTCGCAGCTCTTTGCGGGATGGTAATCGGCTACGAACGGGAAGTCCGTCTGAAAATGGCGGGCATCCGTACACACACCATCATCTCTATGGCTGCCAGCATCATGGTGATTATCTCTAAATATGGGTTCTTTGACGTGATTTCTGTCGATGGTATCTCACTTGATGCCTCCCGTGTCGCTTCCAGTGTTGTCTCCGCTCTCGGGTTCCTCGGTGCCGGTATCATCCTGAACCGCAAAAATGGAATCAGCGGTGTCACAACAGCCGCCGGAACCTGGGCAACCCTCGGAATCGGTATGTCCATCGGTGCCGGAATGTGGGTGCTCGGCATCGGCAGCACCCTGATGCTGCTACTGCTCCAGTATTTCTTTCACAAACAGCTGCGGATCTTTAAGGACAGCAACTCCGGCCACATCACCCTCCACTTACAAAAAGACAATATCCGCAGTGAAGAAATCGCGCAGGCTCTCGCAGATCACAAGATACACGTTTTGACTACCCATCTGAATGTCTTTGATGAACATAATCTGGAAGTAGGATTGGAAGTTGTCTTCCCCCGTACCTTCAACACCGAAGATGTTCTCAGCCTGATGGCGGAACACCACGAAATCATCTCAATTGATACCTGAGAAAAAGACAAAACAGATGGCCGGAAACAGTCCCAGCCATCTGTTTATTGATTTCAGGCTATCTCTCACTCCGGTAGGCGGTCGGCGTCGTTCCATTTTCCAGTCGTTTGAAAGCTCGAATCAGTGCCAGTGCATTCCCATAGCCAACCGCAAGCGCAATTTCCCCGACTGTTTTACTGGTCGATTTAAGCAGAATCTTGGCCTCATCTACCCGCCGCCGGTGAATATAATCTGATACACTGCATCCGCTCCCATCCTTTTTGAATGCGCGCAACAGATAGGACTGGCTGACACCAAAATATTCGGCAATCGACGCAACCGACAACCCGGGCTCCATATAGTGTGCTTCAATATACCGGCTCACCCGGACACTATACGGCTCCTCTTCTGGCTCATCCTTCGGATGCCGCAGCGCGTAAATCGTCTCCTCGGCCTGCCGGATCGCAAGTTGCAGCTGTCCCAGATCACACGCCTTGTTGATGCGCCCGGACAGCTCGCCCAGCAGTTCCTCCTGTTCGGTGACCTGCCTGGCAGTCAGCAGGCTGGATATAAGCAGATCATACAGCATCAGCGTCTGAGCGCGAACTGATGAAAAGGAATGCTCAAACTGATAAATCCCGTCCTCCCGCAGTTGGAGATACAGCCGGTCGGCTTCGTCAAAATCGCCCGCCCCTACAGCTGCTATATACTGACGGCGGCGCATGCTCCGGCCTGAAAAATCAATCCCCGGCTCGGTCCGTTCAAAAGGCAGTGNNAGTGTCCGCCGGGCAGTGACCGGATCGGTCAGCTCAAATCCGATAACCTGCTCCAATCCCCACTGTACCTCTTCATATGCGGCATGGATAGCTGAAGCTGCGCTTTCGGCTGCATCTTCCTGGGAATCCTGACCCCCATACAGGCCGCTGACATAATATTGCAGCCGGATTCCCAACCGCTCCCGGATAAAGGTCTCTGCCCGACGGCAGATGTCCCCGATTTTCTCCTGATACTCTTCTACCGTCTGACCGGCAGATACCGACACTACACCATACAGCCGGTTTTCACTCACGCAGAAATAAGCAGTATAACACTCCCGAATCATCTCTTCGGTCACCGATGTTACAACATAGTCCGCCAGCTCCTGCGTTTTTTCGTCTCGGGTCGCCTTCCCGTCAAAAAAGAGGTTGGAATAATCCCGAATGTCAATACCAACAACCGAAAAACAGGCTCCGTCCAATTCCATCTCATAATCCCGGCAAACTGCGCGAAAAGCTTCCCCGGAATATAACATTCCTTTCATTATCTGCACCAAAGAGGTGCTGCGTAAAGATTTGCGCCGCTTTTCAATCTCCCGCTCATAATCCCGTTCTTTTTCCAGCAGTTTACAGACTTCTTCTTCAAGAGCCTGAAATTCAACACCTTCCTGTGTGGTACTNNCAGACGAAATCACCACGCCTACCCCCAGGCAAATTGCCAGATAAACCAGATACCACCCACGGATTGCGTCCAGTTTTTCGGAATAAAAAGAAGTTGGCGTTACAGATATCAGCTTCCACCCGGTCAGCTCACTGCGGGAAACCCCGATGATCAGCGATTCAGCGTCGATTGCATCCCGCTGGCTTGCCTGCTCCAGATATGGAGTAGTCTGCTCTATCAGCTGTCCCATCTGTTCAGCATCCATCCCTGTCGGGATCACCAGCTGTCCGTCATCCGACTCCGCCCAGACTACCGGCTGGGAATCACCGCTCTCCCCCGACAGAATATCCTGCAGCTGAAGATAATTCAGCCGGACAACCAAAATCACCCCGGGCAAAGTACCATCAGCCCCAAGCCCCATGATCACACACGCCCCATCAGCTATCGACGGATTAATCCCCCCCACCGGGGTCAAAATCACATGAAAATCACCTATCGAACTGGCCGCTTCAATTACCTGGTCATAGTCAATTCCCCATACGGAAGTGATCTGCTGACGGATTACCTGTTCGTCGGTATAAAAGCCTTCAGAGGTTGCTGCCACTTCACTCCGGGTGAAAATCATCATGATTTTGTCTATGCAGCTATTGTAGTTAAGTTTTTTCCGAAAAGCCTTGTTCAGCTCGGCAATTTTCAACCGGTTGGCACTATTGAGAGAATCCATGTATTGCAGGGAGACTGCTTCCTCACTTGTCAGCAGTTCCCTTCCGGCAGCGCGTACGTCGGTAAACGTCTGATCAAGCGTCCGAATCGTCTGTTCCAGCGCAATATCGCAAACTTCAGCCGCGTTCTGTTCAGCAAGATTTGCAGACTGATAATAAAACATCTGGCTGATCAGCAGCGGCACAATCAGTACCACCAGATAAGAGATCATCCAGGTACGGGAAACGGAAATCCGAACCTCGGGAAACCGTTTATGGAACGTCTCCTGCCACTGTCTCCATTTGCCGGCAGTCGAGTTTTTCTGACTGAATTTCATATCTTTCTATATTCTCCATTTTGGGCAAAATGCCGGATTTTACCCGTTGTTTACGCAGATACTTATAATTATAGTATAACGAAATTTACCATGTTTTGCAAGTTTTTTTTCAGGGAAACAATAGATTTGCAATTTATGAAAAAAAGGAATCGGTTCTTCTCTTTTATCTCACAGTGTGGTATACTAATATTAATGAAGAAAGGCAGGAAATGAGTTTATGTATTCCATTCTGACAGATCTGCACACCCACACCATCTATTCGGGACACGCCTTTTCCACAATCGGCGAAAACGCCGCTGAGGCTGCCCGCAAAGGTCTGGAAGCGATCGGTATGACCGACCATTTCAGCTCGTTTATGACCCCCCGCCGGGCGGACGGTTCCCCCGAAATGGGACCGATGATCAACCGCGCTGCGCTGCCGGCTGTTGTAAATGGCGTCCGGGTGCTGCACGGCGTTGAAATCGACATCGTTGATTTTCAGGGGCATCTTGCCTTCTGCGACTGCTTTCCCCACAACTTTCCCGACAGCGATGTCTCAATCGGCGAACGGCTGCTGAAAACCCGCGACCTCGTAATCGCCAGTATCCATATGTTCCCCGGCTTCAGAGACGGTACCGCCGCACAGAATACCGACATGTATCTTGCCGCGCTGCGGAACCCTTATGTCGACATCATCGGCCATCCCTGCCGTCCTGGGCTGCCATTTGACCATACGGCCGTTGTCCGCGCCGCAAAAGAAGCAAACAAGTGTCTTGAAATCAATGACCATTCTTTTGATACGCAGGAAGCGCATGACAGCTGCCGTGCCCTTGCCATCCGCTGCGCCGAAGAAGGAACCCACATCGTCGTATCCAGCGATGCGCACAGTGCCTGGTTTGTCGGTGAATTCGGACGGGCAGCTAAGATGCTGGAAGAGATTCACTTCCCGCAGCAGCTGATCGCCAACGCCAGCCTCGCTGCCTTTGGCCGTCTGCGTGATAAACAGTTCTGACAAAAACCGGGACGACCCGGTCAATATAAGGAGGTTTTTATTATGAGTAAATTCCCCAAAGGCTTTTTGTGGGGCGGCGCGACCGCTGCCAACCAGTTTGAAGGTGCCTGGCAGGAAGGCGGAAAAGGGATGTCGGTATTCGATATCTCGACCGGCGGTACTGTCAACACCCGCCGCAGATGGACGCCCGTCCTCGAACCGGACACCGTCTACCCCAACCATGATGGCATTGATTTTTACCATCACTATAAGGAAGACATCGCCCTTTTCGCTGAAATGGGCTTCAATGTCTTCAGAATGTCCATCGCATGGAGCCGTATTTTCCCCCGCGGCGATGAGGAAGAGCCCAATGAAGAAGGCCTGAAATTCTATGACGATGTTTTCGATGAGCTGCTGAAATACGGGATTGAACCGCTGGTCACCATCTATCATTTTGAGACCCCCCTCTACCTCGCACAGCAGGGTGGCTGGCTCAACCACTGGATGATCGACCGGTACGAAAAGTTTGCAAAAACCGTCCTGACCCGTTATCGTGACAAGGTCAAATACTGGCTGACCATCAACGAAATCAATATGTTCATGACCCCCTTTGGCGGTGCCATGTCGGCAGGTATCTTTGACGATAAGACTGAATATACCGAGCAGATGCGCTATCAGGCAGAACACCATCTGCTGGTCGCCTCGGCACGTGCAGTCAAGCTCTGCCATGAAATCTGCCCGGATGCCAAGATCGGCTGCATGGTCGCCTATGGCCCCACCTATCCGCTGACGGCTGATCCCGCCGACCAGCTGGCCGCGATTCAGTCAATGGAAATGGGCTGCTATCTGCCTTCCGATGTACATGTCAGAGGCTATTACCCCGGTTATGCCCTCGCTTACTATAAAAACCATGGGCTGGATATCGTCATGTCGGATGAAGATTTACAGACCCTCAAAGAAGGAACGGTCGACTTCTACTCCTTCTCCTACTACTCTACCCACTGTGTCACCACCCAT
>DCTE01000075.1:0-13506 GCA_002329405.1 Ruminococcaceae bacterium UBA1448
TGCGACCACCGTTTTGAGCCGTAAGATCTCGGAACAGGGCATCTATCCGGCAGTTGACCCGCTCGCCTCTTCCTCCCGTATTCTGGAAGCCGACCTGATCGGTGAGGAACACTACAACATCGCCCGCCGGGTTCAGGAGATTTTGCAGAAGTACTCCGAGTTGCAGGACATCATCGCAATTCTGGGCATGGACGAACTGAGCGACGAAGACCGCAACACCGTTATGCGTGCCCGTAAGATCCAGCGCTTTCTCTCCCAGCCGACCCACGTTGCGGAGAAATTTACCGGTATTCCCGGTATCTATGTACCGCTCAAAGAGACGCTGCGCGGATTTAAGGCGATCATCGACGGCGAGATGGATACCTACCCGGAAGCCGCTTTCTATAACGTCGGTACACTGGATGATGTCATCCGCAAAGCGGAAACTCTCAAGGCTGAAAACGCCTGAGCCGCCGCTTAACGAAAGGAAGGCGATAGTATGACACCTTTCCAGGTTCAGATCCTGAGTGCCGACCACCCCTTTTTCTGTGGGGAATGCGAATCGCTGTCGGTCCCGACACTGGACGGTCAGTATGGCATCCTGGCCGGGCACAGCAATATGATCGCGGCTGTCGTCCCGGGCATGCTCCATTTTCGGACCCCCGGCAGTACCGATCAGATTGCAGCTGTCTCCCATGGGCTGGTCAAGGTCGAAAACGGTGAGGTACTGATTCTGATTGACTCGGCAGAACGCCCTGAGGAAATCGACATCAACCGCGCCCGCCGCGAAGCAGACGCCGCCAAAGAGGCAATTCAGCAGAAACGCAGCATCCAGGAATACCGCTCGGCACAGGCAATGCTCGCCCGCGCCATCAACCGGCTGCAGGTTAAAGAGCATTACCAGTCCTGGAACAAATAAATCAATCTTTTCCCGCCATTTTCAAGAGACGCACCACCGGCTAAAACCGGCGGTGCGTTTTTTGCTGCAAAAACAGGATATTTTGATTCAACCATGTTTTATTTACTTTTTCCCTCTTATCAAGCGTTGTAAATTGTGGTATAATGGATGTATTAGACTTCGCGGGCTTGATTATGCCCTGAATAAATACGTTACGACCTGTCTCCTCCAGGTACTTGATGAAAGGATTTTGCAGATGAAGAAAAGACCCCGCTTCCCACTCATTTCTGGATATCGTCTGGCTGCTGTGCTGCTGTCGCTCAGTCTCGCCTTTACATCCTTCNNTATCCTTCTATACCCCTGCATTGACGACTGTCTATGCTGTGTCAGACGGCACCTCCTCCTCTTCTCAAACCTCGTCGGAACCTTCTTCTGACAGTACATCCGACCCGGCTTCTGGACAAACATCAGAGAGTACATCCGGCACAACTGATTCCTCGCAGGCCGATGGACAGGACTCCACGTCTGATGAAACAAATGCAGAAAACAGCAATTCCTCTGTCGATACAGGCTTTACTGTCAATTCGGCTGCTGTATACCTGGTCAATCTGGATTCCGGAACGGTTATTTATGAAAAGAATGCTGATGTACCGATGTATCCGGCCTCTCTCGCAAAAATTATGACCTGCCTGCTGGCAATCGAAAACTGTGAGGACCTGACCGGTACAACGACCACTGCTTCGTATACGGTTTTTGACAACCTGTGGGGGATGAATGCGTCCAATGCCGGGCTGTATCCAGGCGAGGAACTGCGGATGATCGACCTGCTGTACGCGCTGATGCTCCGCTCCGGCTGCGATGCGGCCGGTATCATCGCTGAGGCAATCGGCGGGAGTGAGGAAGCCTTTGTCCAGATGATGAACGACAAGGCGGCAGAGCTGGGCTGTACCAACACCCACTTTACCAACTCCAGCGGACTGCATGACGCTGATCAGTATACGACAGCAATCGACATGTACCGGATTACGATGTATGCAATGCAGTACGACATCTTCAAGGAAATCTCAACCAGCTATTCCTACAATATGCCGGCCACCAATAAAAATGACCAGCGCACCATCACCCATACCTGCACAATCATGAACCCCAAGAGCAGCTATTATGATGAAAATGTCCATGCAATCAAGACCGGCACCACCGACGAAAGCGGCCGCAATCTTGTTTCCTATGCTTCCAAAGATGCCTACAACTATCTTCTGATCACAATGGGAGCTCCGATATATTATGCTGACGGTACCGAAATCGAGCAGAACCTTTGCTATCAGGATACGCTGAACTTTTATGACTGGGCCTTCAACGACTGGGCTTTCCAGACCATCGTCAAGACGACCGACGTCAAAGGGCAGGCCAAAGTCGCTCTCTGTTCTTCCAAAGATGTCGTCAATGCCGTTCCGGAAAACGATGTCAACCGGCTGATGCTCAAGTCTATTGACTCATCTTCCCTCCAGATGATTGCCAACCTGCCGACAGAACCAATCGACGCACCGATTACCAAGGGAGACTANNTGCGGAACACTGGAAATCCGCATGGAAGACCGGACGATTGCCACCGTCAATCTGGTCGCGGAGGAATCGCTGAAAAAGAGTGCCTGGCTGGCATTCTGCCGCGGTGTCGCCAACTTCTTCACCTCTCCGGGATTCTGGCTGACGATTCTGACACTGATTATCGCATTCGTCGCATGGGTATTTATCATGCGGCAGATCAATATCAACCGCCAGCGCCGCCGCCGTGCCGCACGCAAGATGGGAAACAACCGTCCCAATGCTCCCCGCAGCTATTCTCCGCCCCGCTCTGGGAGCAACATCCGCAAATCCTCCAACTATCGAGGCCCCTCCACCAGCAGCGGACGCAAACCGCAGCAAAAACAGCCTGCTCCCCGCTCTTCGGCCGGAGCGCGGCCAAACGGCAGCCGGCCTGCAAACGGTTCCCGCCTGGCTCCCCGCCGTCCTCAGAACAACAAACGTAAATAAACAAGTAAAAACCGGATGCAGTTCACTACGAATTGCACCCGGCTTTTTTTGGTTCATCCAAAATAATATAAGCGACCGTTTTTCTGCCTGTAAAACGCCAAAAAGCACAGACGTTTTTTCTGTTACCCTTCAAAAATCGAGGAAAAATCTCTCGCCATTTCTTCCCACGCTGCACAGACCGCATCGCAGCGTTCATCAAAAGCAGGGTCTTCTGTTTTCCATTCGGGATGCTGTTCGATTCCTTCCAGATATTTGCGCACCCCTTGACGGAAAGAAACCTTCGGACTGAATCCCAGCTTTTTGATTTTGGCATTGTCGAATACGACGCTTGCCTCTTTATCGCCCCGCAGACCGCCGCCCATCCCGATACGGACCAGAATATCGGTCGGGATATGGACGATTTTTGGCGTGCACCCCAGTTCCTCTCCAAGGATATGGTACATCTGATCCCAGGTGAGCACTTCGTCGGAAGTGATCTGCCAGATCTCCCCGAGAGCCTCTTCCCTTCCAACCAGCAGCGCAATCCCCGCCGCCAGATCATCTGTATAGGTGCTGACCCAGGCGGAGCTGCCATCCCCATGAACGATAACCGGTTTGGCGTCGAGAATCCGCTGGCAGATACCCCAATAACTCTTGCCTTTGACTGACAACGGGAGTTTTCGTCCGCCGTAGGTCTGTGTCGGACGGACAATCGTTACCGGAAAGCCTTCTTTCGCTGCCCGGAGCATGACCAGTTCTGCCTCCTGCTTATCCTGTCCATACCGGCTGAAACGGTTGCCGCAGGGGCTCTGCTCATCAAATACAACCCCACGCTCCCGATCGTGGACGCAGACGGTGCTGATAAAGATCAGCTGCCGGACATCCGCAAAAACCCGCAGGTTCATTTCTGCCTGCTCGGCTGTATAGATCAGCAGGTTGATGACAATATCAAAATTCCCCTCCCGCTGGATTCTGTACAGTGCCAGTTCATCGTCGCCATCCGCTGTCACAGTCGCCGTCGGGTGACAGGGCTGGCGGTTTTCCCGCAGCAGCAGGGTCACATCTTCACCCCGGGAAAGCAGCTCCCGTGTAATTGCCTCCCCGATCGTACCGTTGCCACCCAAAATCAGAATTTTTCGCGCCATCGGATTCATCCCTTCTTTTTTCTTCCATTATAGCGCGCCCGGCGGCAAAGTGCAAGGTGTTACCTCATCCGGTGCAGCTCAGCCGCGGAAGGGAGAAAGGTCAGAGCGGATAAAATAGCCCTGCGGATGGGCGCAAACCGGGCATTGTGCCGGTGCCGACTCTCCTTCATACAGATGGCCGCAATTAAGACAGAGCCACCCCTGGACGCCGCCGGAAAACAGTTTCTGCTGGGAAGCGAGGTCTGCAAACCGTTCAAACCTTTCTGCATGTCCCTTTTCGATCTTTGCCAGCTGTTCAAACAGCATTGCTTCTGCGGTCAATCCTTCCTCTCTCGCGGTTTTTGCAAAAGCCGGATAAACAGTTTCCGCCTCAGCTCGTTCGTTGCCGACAGATGCCCGCAGCTGCCGCACCAGGTCCTGTGAGGTTTCCACCGGATCCCCGCCGCAGATATCAATTGTCTGCCCGCTCACAGCGGACATCTTCTGCCACAGCAGAGCGGCATGTTCCTTTTCCTGACGGGCAGTAAACCGAAAGACCTCCGCAAGCAGATGCTGGTTTTGTTCTTCAGCAGCGGCAGCGGCAATGGTATAGCGGTTGCGTGCCTGGCTTTCACCCGCGAAGGCACGCATTAAATTTTTGAGTGTCTCGCTCTGGGACAACTGAATTTGATTCATACTCTTCATCCTTTCCTTGAAAAGCGCATCAATAGACGGTTACACCATCAGTTTTTGCAATGGCGATGCAAATATTCACTGCATATTTTTCGCATCACCGGTCATACTGTATCTGCCGCAATTTTTACGGCAAAAAATAGAAAGGATGATCGAACATGGATACCCCGAATCGTTCAATCAAATGTACCGTTGAAAACTGCCGCAATCACTGCTGCAACGAAGACTATTGCAGCCTTTCCTGCATTACTGTCGGCACCCACGAGATGAACCCCACACAGGACGCCTGCACCGACTGCATGTCTTACGTGAAGAAATAAGTACAAACGTCAAGATACCCCCTGATCAAAACTGCCGGGACACATTTTCTGTGCCCCGGCAGTTTTCATTTACTTTTTCAGTTCACCTGCATCCAGATAAGCGCCTTTCATCGGCGAGACCGCGAGTTCTGCAAACAGCCGCAGTGTCCCCCGCGGATATTTGGCGGGTTTGGGATTCCAGCGCGCTTTCCGCTCAGTCAACACCTGGCTGACCTCCTCATCCGAACAGCACCTGCCATCGATTCCGACAATCCGCAGGATTCGCTGTTCAACATCCAGCTCAATCAGGTCTCCCTCCTGTACCAGTGCAATTGGGCCGCCAGCCTGGGCTTCCGGGCTGACATGACCGATCACCGGCCCGGTCGACGCGCCTGAAAAACGGCCATCGGTGATCAGCGCGATCGTTTTTCCAAGTTCCGGGTCAGAACTGATCGCCTCGGATGTATAAAACATTTCCGGCATTCCCGAACCCTTCGGCCCTTCATACCGGATCAGCACCGCATCCCCCGGCTGGACACGATGGTGCAGAACTGCGTCAATACATTCCTCTTCGCTGTCAAACGGACGGGCGCGCAGTACCGCATGGAACATCTCCTTCGGGCAGGCAGTGTGCTTGATGACCGCCCCTTCCGGCGCGAGATTGCCGGTCAGCACCGCAATGCTGCCGCCCGTCCCGAGCGGAGCCGATGCAGGCAGGATGATATCTTCTGCCGACAGATGCAGGCCGCAGCGGCGGTTTGCCTGCTCCAGCAGTTCACGGCAATGGTCATAAAAACCGTTTGCCTTCAGGTCATCCAGATTTTCCCCAAGGGTCTTTCCTGTAACGGTCATTGCGTCCAGATGCAGCAGCCCCCGCAGCTGTTCCATCACCGCAGGCACCCCGCCGGCATAATAGAAAAACTCTGCCGGCCATTTTCCAGCCGGGCGCAGATTGACCAGGAAAGGTACATTCCGGTGCAGCCGGTCAAAATCATATCCGTCCAGCTGAATCCCCAGCTCATGGGCGATCGCAGGCAGATGGAGCAGGCAGTTGGTGCTCCCGGAGATCGCCGCATGGACGATGACCGCATTCTCAAAGCTCTCCCGGGTCAGCAGTTCACTGGGACGCATCCCCGGTGTCACCGCCAGCCGGACAGCCAGCTGGCCGGCCCGATAGGCGAACCGCTCCAGATCTTCGCTCATTGCCGGCAGCAGCGCGCTGCCCGGCAGCGTCAGACCGAGTGCCTCAGCCATGATCTGCATTGTGGAAGCGGTACCGATAAAGCTGCATGCCCCGCAGGAAGGACAGGCGTTCTGTTTTGCCCATTCCAGCCGGTCGGCGCCGATTTCTCCCCGCTCGTATCTTGCGCTGTAAGCACCCAGCTGTTCCAGCGTCAGCAGCTCCGGCCCGGCATTCATCGTCCCGCCCGGCAGCACGACCGACGGGATATCTGCCCGGCAAAGCCCCATCAGATTGGCAGGCATTCCCTTGTCACAGCTGGCGATAAACACACCGCCGTCAAACGGGGTCGCCCCCGCGTGAATCTCGATCATTGAAGCGATCATCTCCCGGCTGGCAAGGCTGAAATTGATACCGTCGGTACCCTGGCTCTCCCCGTCGCAGATATCGGTACAGAAATACCGTGCACCAAAGCCGCCGGCATCAGCGACTCCCTGCCGCACCTTTTCCACCAGCCGATCGAGATGTCCAGAACCAGGATGGCTGTCCCCAAAGGTACTTTCCAGCAGGATCTGCGGTTTTCCAAGGTCTTCCGGCTTCCATCCGGTGCCAAGGCGAAGGGGGTCCATTTCAGGCGACAGCCTGCGCATCTTCTGACTGATCAGTTCCATATAAATCCTCCTGCAATTCGATCAAAATAAAATATAACCTTTCCTCTGCATACATGGTAACGCCCCGACAGCCGGTTGTCAAGCATAAAAACAGCGGGAACCTTTCGATTCCCGCCGCAGGATTCTATCAAACTTATTCGATCGTAATCATCTCATACTCGCGGCTGCCCATTCCCAGTTTAACCGCGTGTTCCAGACAGCTCTGCCAGTTGGTATCCGGGTGTACATCGGTAAAATGATCGTGGTGGCAGTGTTCTGACTGACTGCCCAGCACCGAACCTGCCATTACAGGCGCGCTGTTGCACAGGTCGGCACAGCACTGGTCCAATGCAACCGGATCAAACGAGGCCAGCATACCAATATCTGGAATAATCGGGACATCGTTCTCACTGTGGCAATCACAGTTGGGAGAAACGTCGACAATCAGGCTGATATGGAAATTGGGACGGCCATCAATAACCGCTTTGGTATACTCAGCAATCTTGCAGTTGAGGATATCATTGGCCTCATCATAATCAGGGCTAACCGCGTCCTTCGGGCAGGCACCGATACAGCGGCCGCATCCGACACATCGGCCATGGTCAATTGTCGCCTTGCGCTCTTCAATCGTAATCGCGTCATGGGCACAGTTCTTGCGGCAGATACCACACCCGACGCAGAGATCGTGATTGACCGACGGCTTGCCGGCAGAGTGCATCTCCATCTTGCCGCCGCGGGAACCGCATCCCATCCCAAGGTTTTTAAGTGCTCCACCGAATCCGGTCGCCTCATGCCCCTTAAAGTGGCTCAGAGAGATGATGACATCCGCATCCATGATGGCTTTGCCGATCTTGGCGTTTTTAACATAAACACCGCCCTCGACCGGTACTTCCACATCATCGGTACCCTTCAAACCATCGCCAATGATAATCTGACATCCGGTGGTAAAGGGGTTATAGCCATTCTCATAGGCCGCATCCAGATGATCCAGAGCGTTCTTCCGACGGCCAACGTACAGGGTATTGCAGTCAGTCAGGAAGGGACGTCCGCCCATCGCACGAACCATATCTGCGACAACTTTTGCATAATTGGGGCGCAGATAAGCGAGGTTGCCCGGCTCGCCAAAATGAATTTTGATCGCGGTAAATTTATCCTGAAAATCAATCTTTCCGATCCCGGCAGCGGTCAGCAGCTTTCCCAATTTTTCCAACTGGCCGACGCCGACCTTACAGCGAAAACTGGTAAAATAAACTTTTGACTTTTCCATAAAAATATCCTCCCGTTATTTTTAACCTCATTATACAACTTTAAGTTGACTCCATGTCAAGTCATCTCGTGCAATTTAGATAAATTTTTTCAAAACGGCATTGACAGACCGGATACTGTATGATACAATTACCTTATCAGATGTAGTACATCAGTCGTAGTACGACAGATAAAGTAAAAAGGGGGTAAGTATTTGATCAGCAGCGATATTCTCCGTGGGTATAACGATATCATTGTGCTTGGACTGCTTATCGGGCAGGATTCCTACGGATATAATCTGATGCAGGAAATCGCCGTCCGAAGCGGGCATACCTGGCAGATGAAGGAAACAACCCTGTATTCGGTTTTGTCCAGGCTGGAAAAAAACGGACTGGTCACCTCCTATTCCGGTACCGAAACAATGGGACGCAAACGGACCTATTTCCATATTACGCCGGAAGGACTGGACTATTACCAGCAGAAATGCGCCGAATGGATTGAAACCAAACAGCTAATTGACCGGTTTACCCTGCCGACGCTTCTTCCCGCTTCCATCCGGGATGAATCACCGGTGCAATACCCGGCCGAAGTGTTCCGGCGCGCAGATGAAAAACACTAAACTTTGAGGGGATGCAGACAGCTATGAGTAAAGTAACTGAGTATATTGACAACCTGTTTTATCTGATGCCGCGCACCGACGCCGCGGCTGAAATGCGTCAGAAACTGATTGAAAGCAGTGAGGACAAATATGAAGCACTGCTCAGCTGGGGACGCAGCGAAGAGGAAGCACTGGGGATTGTTGTCGGGGAATTCGGCAGTATGGAGGAGATCTGCGAAGAACTGGGCGTGTGCCCGATGGGGTCTGGAACCAGCCTCAATCCGGCGCAGCAGCTCCATCTGGAATATGCACGGCTTGGCAAAAATTTTGCGGTTGGGCTGTCCTGCGGGATTATCCTGTGTGTTCTGGGGCTGCTTGGATGTATCTTTTTCTCAGAAGTCGTCTGGTCAGACCTGCTGGCGGTCACCTCACTGTTTGCGCTGGGCGGCATCGGAGCGGTGGTGATTGTTTACTCCGCCCTTTCTTACGGACGCAACAAACGGCTGCTCCAGATGGGAATTCCTCTCCAGCAGATACAAAAATCAGACGGCCGACATTGGACCAGAAAGGCCGAAGAAGTCATCTGCTCACTGATTATGCTGGGAGCGACCGCGCTGTTCTTTATGATAGGAGTATTTGGCGGCGCATGGCATCCGGCATGGGTACTGTTCCCGATGGGAGGGATACTGTGCGGCATCATCTCGGTGATTTTGGAAGCAATCGGCCGTTCCAACTGAACAGGCATATTCCCCATCCATTCAGGTATAGGAGGGATACGAATGAAAAAAGGATGGCTTATTTTACAGATACTCCAGCTGGTCATTTTTACCGGTGTGAGTGTCTTTCTGTTTGTCCGCGCGGTGGATGGCAGCGGAGCGATTCAGACGCCTGCCATCCGGCTGACCTGTTTTCTCATCTGGGCAGCCTTTTATCTGGGATTGCTGGCCATTGAATGGGGGATCTGGCTGCTGATACGACGGCAAAAATAACGATGCAAAAGAAAAACGAAGGGCAGGAATTTTCCTTACCCTTCGTTTTTTCATTCCGTTTTATTTTGATCTGCCCTGCATGAACCGTTCAGAGAACTCCTGTGCAGGGATTGGGCGGCTGTAATAATATCCCTGGCCAAAATCACAGCCCATCTCATGAATCATCCGGTCATTTTCCTCGGTCTCGACCCCTTCAACGACGGTCGAGATACCCAGATGGTGCACCATTTCAGTGATCTGTTCCATAATCATCCGGGTACGCTCACCGCTTCCGCCGGAAATTTCCATCAAAAAGGCCCGATCCAACTTAAGCTCGTCAATATTCAGCTTTGCCAGCGTATTCAGAGAAGAATATCCACTGCCGAAATCATCCATCGACACCCTGAACCCCAGTTCATGCAGCTGTTCAATCCGCTCGTTCAGCTGATCGACATTTTCCAGCGCGATTCCTTCCAGAATTTCCAGTGTGATCATTCCGGCATCTACCTGGTACTTTTCCAGCACAGTGGTCAGTTTTTCAAGATAGTCGAGTGTAAAAAAGAGTGTACGGGACTGATTCACTGAAATCGGAATCGGCTGAATTCCCTGATCAATCCAGCTGCGGATCTGACGGCAAGCCTGTTCAACCATGTAAATATCCAGCTGGACGCAGAACCCATCCCTTTCAAACAACGGGATAAACTGATCGGGATAAAACATCTGCCCGCTGCCGTTGACCCATCGGACCAGCGCCTCCGCCCCGCTCAGGCAGCCATCTGCAAGGGAAACCTTCGGCTGGAGGAACATACGGAATTCCCCGTTTTTCAGTGCAGCGTGCATCCGGCTTTCGATCTGATTGTCCAGCTCCCGTTTCTGCTGCAATTGGCTGTCGTAGAAGATAATCTGCTCAGAATGAGCATTTTTCGCATGTTCCAGTGCAAACAAAGCGTGGGTCAAAACCTGTTCCACCGGACAGTCAGCATTTGTACAAACCTCAATACCGCAATAGAGCACAACACGATAATTGCTATTATAGCTTTCTGTCGTCTTGCCGATTTCCGACACAAAAGACCCAATCCAGTCCAAAATATGCCGGTTGTCGGTTTCACCCAGACAGACATAAAAAGAATCAGCTGTATCACGGCAGAAGAATTCCCCATCCCGAATATGCCGCATAAACACTTTGGAGATATACTTTAACAGCAGATCCGCCTGCTCCTTACCAAACAGCTCATTGATAAACTTAAACCGGCGGACATTGAACGCAACAACCGAAAAGCCATTTCCCTGTTCAATCCGTTCTTGCAGCTTCTGGGTAAACCGGACCATATTATCCGACCCGGTCAGCTGATCATGATACGCCAGTCCCCGCAATTCCCGGTTGTGACGGCGCAGACTGCGGTAACCGTAGAACATGAGCAGCGCAAACATCAGCAGTACGACAAAGAAGATCAACTGCATAAACCGAACCATGCTGTAAATCTCACCACTGAGCGACTGCGGCGTGTTCTGACAAAACAGATACCATCCATTTACACCAATCGGTTCCAGCAAAAACTGATAGGTACTGCCATCGTATTCAAACGAAGAGAAAAAACTCTGCTGATTCTGTAAAGCAGCCTGTGCTTCTTCTTCATTTCCCCTCCAGTACGGACCGTCAAAGATAGTATCCATCTCTTCCCGGACGACCGACTGCGGAGAACGGATCAGAAAAGTCCCGTCACTGCTCAGCAGATGCAGAATTCCAGTGCCATTGAGGACATTGGGATCACTCAGCGGCCGAAAGAACAGGTCGATATTGTCACTGGCAAGCAATGCGCCAATAATCTGATCCTGCTCATCATAAACCGGAACACCGTAGACAAAAACATCCGCTTCCACAACCCGGCTGGGATACATCTGGGAAACGCCCTGTTCCCCGCTGAAGTTTTTGGCGATCAGCTGGGAGACTTCTTCACTGATCTGTTCGCGGTCAAAACCGATCTGTACATCTTTTCCAAGGGTGGACAGAATATGCAGCCCGTTGCTTCCAATAAAGATCATTGAAATAAAGTCATTGCTCTTATTGGCTTCATCAATCCGGCGCGCGAAATCCTCCTCGTCCTCGAGATCCATCCGTTCGATATAGCTCGCCAGAGTATTCAGTGATTTTAAGTTGGCGTCCATCTGGTCAAGGATAATACTTTTATACTGCTGAACCTCGCTGGTAATCCGCTGTTCGATTGTATCGTTCAGATTTTTCTGCAAGGAATGAGTTGCGGTCCCTTCCAGCAAAATCAATACCAGGCTGATCAGCACAATGATGACCGCCGTCCTTCTCAGCCGCCGGTGCATCAGCTTTTCGTCCATTATCCAACCCCCTTGTCTGACATATTCTCCCCATCCGGGCTGATATAATCCTATACAATTATAAAATATTTTCCGCCCTCTGTCAATAAAAGAGACAACCTTGCCATATGTATTTTATTATAATAGGCAGCAACTCCGCTTTTATAAAAAAAGGAGCATACCCCTTTTTCAGGAGATATGCTCCACCGTCATCCGACGTAAATCAACGCGCCTTTTTGGCCTTGTGCTGCAGCCAGGCAACCCAGGTCGGGCAGGCAATGCACAGGGTTGAATAGGTACCGGAAATCAGACCGATAATCAACGGCAGCGTAAAGGTAACGATCGAATCAACGCCATTGGTCAATGCCATGATCAATACGACCACCATCGAGAAGATCGTGGTTGCCGAGGTGTGCAGCGAACGGCTGAGGGACTGGTTGGTCGAAAGGTTGACCATTTCAGACGGGGTCAGCTTGTTGCCGTACAGCTGCTCATTCTCACGGACACGGTCATAAATAATGATTGTATCGTTGATCGAGTAGCCGAGGATAACCAGCATAATCGACATGAAGTTATCGTCCAGCGGCATGCGGAAGATCGCAAAGGTCGCATATACCATGCAAAGGTCATGGACCAACGCAAGCAGCGCACAGATACCAGCCGACATACCACCAATCTTTTTAAAGCGCAGGCCGACATAGATAACCATAACTACCGACGCAAACGCAACCGCCACAATACATTTAAGCAAAAAGTCGAAGCCCATTGTCGGGGAAACCGAGCTGACGGTGACGACCTCGATCTTATTGTCGGGGTAAGCCTCGTCGATTGCTTTGTTCATTGCGGTCTGTTCTTCAACATCCAGCGCAACAGCTTCCGAAAAGTTAACGGTAAAGTTATTTTCACCGGTCATCAGGTCTTTGGCACCAGAAACAGTTACTTCCTTTCCGGTAACCTCTTCAACTGTTTTCTCAAAATCATCTTCATCAATTGTGCCGGTATAGGAATAGGTCGCAATCGTACCGCCGGTAAACTTGATGTCGATTTTGACGCCGAACACCAAAGAAATAATCAAAGCAATGACCAGCAGCGTACCCGAAAAGGCATAATACCATTTCCGATGGCCGACAAAATCAATCCGGGGCAGCCGGATCCCTTTCGGGGGCTTAATCAGCTGTTCAACTTTTTCGCGATCATAACTCATTTGCGAACACCTCCATAAAGATAAGGCTTGCGGAGGCACTTGAACCGGGACAACGACTGCAGCATCAGGCGGGAAGCCGTTACGCCAAAGACGAAGTTCAGAATACAGCTAACCAGCAGCGTATAGCCGAAAGAGTAGATCGTACCCGCTGTCGAAGCGCCGAACATGAAAAAGAGCGGGCTGAGCAGCTTTGCAAACCAGGAATCGGTCGGCCCGAACGAACCCATCAGGATGACCGCAATAATGATCGTCGTCAGGTTGCCGTCCAGGATCGCCGAGAAGGCGCGGTCGTAACCCAGCGTGATGGCGCCGTCAATCGACTTGCCGGCG
>DCTE01000075.1:13552-17086 GCA_002329405.1 Ruminococcaceae bacterium UBA1448
ACCGGCGATACCCGGCAGCGTCAGGGTAAAGGAAGACATAAAGCCGAAGAAACCGGAGATCGCGGCAATCGAAACCGCAACCTGTCCCATCAGCGCAAACATCGCAACGATGCCCGGCAGACGGAAGAAGATGATCATATAAATGCAGACAATAACAAACGCAATTGCGCCCGCCACCAGCATGACGTCACGGGCACCAAGACCCAAAGTCGGGTTGATGGTCGAATAGTTCTCCGCGACCAGATTAAACGGCAAAGCACCGGAATTGATCTTGTTGGCCAGCGAAGTCGCCTCTTCAGCGGTAAAGTTACCGGTGATCTGGCACTGACCATCGGTGATCGGGGTGTTGACCGACGGATAGGAGATCATGGTGTTGTCCATCCAGATCGAAATGGTGCCCTGGGTTTCAGCAAGACGGGTTGTCGCCTCGGCAAAAGCCTCTTTGCCGGAATCGTACAGTTCCAGGCTGACGCCGTAGGAGTTTTCCTCCTGGTTATAATACGGATAGGCTTCCTTGACATCCTCGCCGTCGATGATGATGTTCTCAGCCGTTACGCCGGCAGGTGCGCCGGTATCGTCCGTCTCATGCCCCTCACGGAAGGTCAGGACTGCGGTATCGCCCAGCTCTTCAATCGCCGCCNNATTTCGCCCTCTTTCCAGGGGAAACGGACAATGATCCGGTATTTGTCATAGTCGACGTATACTTCCGAGTCGGTGATGTTCAGGGACACCAGACGGGAATTGATGACCTCTTTGGCCGCATCCATCTGGCTCTGGGTTGCCTCAACGCCCTCAGGGGGGGTAAAGGTTACGTCTACGCCGCCCCTGATATCAATGCCCCATCGAATATCATTGCCGCCCTTGATGTACACCGTTTCCTTATCGCCATAGGTCGTTTTAAAACCAAACAGCGACAGAAGGGTCAGGACAACAATGAGAATTGACACAATGAAAAACACGGGCTTTGGCACTCGTTTCATGAAGCAATTCCTCCAATGCTGTGGTTTATTGTGCTGCCGCGAAAAAGCCCCCGGAACAGGCCGGACACAAACGCACCGGCGCCCGTATCCCCTGCCCATCCCGGAAGGCAGATCAGTCATAAGCGTATTTTCCGCTAAACGGCACTACATAAGCTATATTATAAGAGAAAGCCAGCTAAAAGTCAAGCTGTGTATCCCCGCCAGATACCGGAAATCCGGCAAATTTTCCATGAATATTTTTATAATGCGACGGTTGCGATGCCTTAACAGATATGCTAAAATAGCAGGTGCATCAGATAAATCCCCGCGTTTCACCCGTGCCCGGCGCGGAGGAGGGCTGACGGCAGGCGGCCGGAAGGAAAAAACTGGTCAGAGTTATTCGGAATAGAGCCGCCCATCAATTTGTTGCACGGAGAAATTGAGGTTATAATGAGAGAAACCAATGTGACAAGACTTGTGAAAATTGCTCTGATCGGTGCGCTGTACACCGCGCTGACGCTGGTGATCGCCCCCCTTTCCTTTGGCACCGTCCAGTTCAGAATCAGCGAGGCGCTTACCCTGCTTCCCCTCTTCTCGCCGCTCGGCATCTGGGGCGTAACATTCGGTTGTTTTCTGTCCAACCTGCTGGGGTTTCTGCTTGGCATCAACCCGATCGGCCTGATCGACGCCGCATGCGGCACCCTTGCGACCCTGACTGCGGCACTGATTACCCATCGGATTGGACGGATTTCCTTTGGTTCGATGCAGAAAAGCAAGGCACGTGTCGTCCGGTCACTGCTGGCACCGATACCGGTTGTCGTTTCCAATGGGCTGATTGTCGGGCTGGAACTGGCACTGGTTTTCGGCGGCAATCCTGGTGAAAGCCTTCCCTACATCTGGATGTTCCAGGGTGTTTCGGTTGCAATCGGAGAGATTGTCATCTGCTATACGCTCGGCATGCTGCTGACCTTTACGCTTTACCGCTCCGATCTTTATAAAAAGCTGTTTCCGATGACACGGACAGTTTGATAGATTTACGAAACGCCCCGATCTGGCCCGGGGCGTTTTTATTGCGTTATTCCCAGCCAGTTTACCGAAAATTTCCATCCCAATCCTACATTTTTCACATTCGGATGGTATATTAAAGGATAGAAAGGCTGCGGATGGACAGTATATTCTGCGGCCATATTCCCATACTGTGAACACCCGTAAATAAAAGGAAAGGAAGTACGCCTGATGAAAAAAATTGCTGTCATTGTCGCTGTCCTCGCCGGTATTGCCGCCATTGCCGCCGCAATTGCCGTCATCTGTTCGTATTGCCGCCGCAGCGATGATTATTGCAGCATCGAGATCCCATTTGGACATAACTGATGCTTGACAAAGCCTGGGACTGGTGTTAGAATATTGTTGTATACAGAAAACAGTATGGCAGAATGAGTACCTTTTTATCCGTTCCAAAGAGAGTATGCGGCCGGTCTGAGCATATGTACGGTGATCTGGGAAGATGGTTCTGCCGGCAAACAAACGCATCTGCGCTGTTTGCCTCTGGCCTGCCCGAGCGGATGGCAAGGGTACGACGGGTCTGCCCGTTACAGCAGAAGGGTATCGCGTCTGCCGTACCCGCAAAGGTCATCTCCCGTGAGGGAATGACGAATTGAAGTGGTAACACGGGAAAGTATCCCCGTCTTCAGCGATGAAGACGGGGTTTTTGTTTTCCCAGATATTTTTGAGAGGATGAACACCATTTATGGAAAAGAAAAAGTTCTACATGACGACGGCGATTGCCTACACCTCGTCCAAACCTCATATCGGCAACACCTATGAGATCGTTCTGGCCGACGCTATCGCCCGTCACAAACGGATGGAAGGCTACGACATCTTCCTCTGCACCGGTACCGACGAACACGGCCAGAAGATCGAGGAAAAAGCCAATGCTGCCGGCATCACCCCCAAGGAGCATGTCGACCGCATTTCTGCTGAGGTCAGAAGAATCTGGGATACGATGAACACCTCTTATGACTATTTCGTCCGTACCACCGACGACTACCATGAAAAAGCCGTCCAGAAGATCTTTAAACGGATGTACGAAAAGGGCGATATCTATAAGAGTGAGTATGAGGGAATGTACTGCACTCCCTGCGAATCCTTCTGGACCGAATCCCAGCTGAAAGACGGCTGCTGCCCTGACTGCGGCCGCCCGGTCAAGCCCGCAAAGGAAGAGGCATATTTCTTCAAGATGAGCAAATATGCCGACCGGCTGATGAAGCATATTGAGGAAAACCCCGACTTTATCGTCCCCGAATCCCGTAAAAAGGAAATGATCAACAACTTCCTCAAGCCCGGCCTTCAGGATCTGTGCGTCTCCCGTACTTCCTTTAAATGGGGGATTCCGGTTGATTTCGATCCCCGTCATGTCGTCTACGTCTGGCTGGACGCGCTGAACAACTATATCACCGCGATTGGTTATGACCCCGAGCACCAGACCGAGCAGTTTGAAAAGCTGTGGCCTGCCGACCTGCATGTCATCGGCAAAGATATCCTCCGTTTCCACACCATCTACTGGCCGATCTTCCTG
>DCTE01000097.1:0-219 GCA_002329405.1 Ruminococcaceae bacterium UBA1448
GCTGTCCAAGCGCAACGGCGACGCATCCTTTGAAGACCTGGTCGCAAAGGGATATCTGGAAGAAGCGGTCATCAACTATATTGCGCTGCTCGGCTGGGCACCCAAGGGCGAGAATGAAATTTTCACGCTGGATGAACTGATTCAGGAATTCGATGTTTCCGGCATCTCCCGCAGCCCTGCGATCTTTGACGGTGCGAAGCTGAAAGCCATCAACGGCGC
>DCTE01000097.1:306-2123 GCA_002329405.1 Ruminococcaceae bacterium UBA1448
ATCCCGGAGCAGATCGACTTTATCGACACTTTGCCCGATTACGATATTGCGATGTATACCCACAAGAAGATGAAGACCAACCCGGAAAACTCGCTTGCTTCGCTGAAAGCGCTGCTGCCGGTACTGGAAGGCATTGACCCGGCCGACTGGAAACTGGATATCATCCATGACCGCATCTTTGCGCTGATCGGCGAGATGGGTGTCAAGAATGGCGTTGTCCTCTGGCCGCTGCGTGTCGCGGTTTCCGGCAAACAGTTTACTCCTGGCGGCGGCGTTGAGATTGCCGAACTGCTGGGCAAGGATGAAACGATTGCCCGTGTGAAAAAGGGTATTGAAAAGCTGGAAGCTGTTCAGGGCTAAACAGTTATAATCAGAATGATAAAGCGGACAGGTGATTTTTCACCCGTCCGTTTTTGGTATAAGGAATCGCAATACAGGGGAAAGCAGGGATTTATCATGTCAAAGCTGGTGATCATCCGGGGGAATTCCGGGAGCGGTAAAACGACAACGGCAAAGGCGTTGCAGCGCAGACTGGGACGCAACATTATGGTGTTATCGCAGGATGTAATTCGAAGAGAGGTTTTGTGGGTAAAGGATGGGTTTGGTACAGAAGCATTACCCTTGCTGATGGATATGCTGCAATATGGATACCATCACTGTGAAACGGTTATTTTGGAAGGAATATTGGACGCAGAATATTACCGGCCGTTATTTGAACTGGCGTCAGAGCTTTTTGGCTGCGATATATTTGCATATTATTATGATTTAACTTTTGAGGAGACCCTTATCCGTCATCAGACCAAGCCCTGTCGGGATCAGTTCGGAAGGGAAGAAATGCAGCGATGGTGGAAAGAAAAGGACTGGCTTAAGATGATACCGGAAAAGGTAATTACCGCTGATATGACACAGGCGGATACAGTGGAAATGATTTATCGGGATATTACAAGTGGGTGATTTGTGTATCTTATACTGAATAGTTTTTGTATATCCATCATATGAAATAAGGAATGTAAAATCCACGTGCTGGGGAAAGTTTACAGCCAATTCCTTGACAATTGCGTTCTATCGTGGTATAGTTACAGTATTATTATGAAATATTATAGCTTTTTGCCGGATGTCTTCCGGCAGAGCTTAGGAAAGGAATTTTGCGATGATACCGACTACATCTTCGCTTTATGATTTGTCGCATACTCTGGCAGCTCCGCTGCTGCAAAAGACCGTTTATCCCTGGGAGGCACTGGACGGCATCCGTGCCTTTGTGCTGGAACTGGGTGAAACGCTCCCGGCCGATGAATATGATCATCCCCAGCCGGATGTCTGGATTGCCAAAGACGTGAAAATTGCGCCGACCGCTTCGATCACCGGCCCCTGCATCATTGGAAAGGGTACCGAAGTCCGTCCGTCCGCGTTTATCCGCGGCAGTGTACTGGTCGGGGAAGGGTGCGTAATCGGCAACTCGACCGAACTGAAAAATGTAATCATTTTTGACAGCGTACAGGTACCGCATTTTAACTATGTTGGGGACTCGGTCCTCGGTTATAAATCCCATATGGGCGCAGGCTCGATCACCAGCAATGTCAAGTCGGATAAAACCCATGTCGTAGTCAAATCNNGAAATCGGCGGATGAGCAGATCGACACCGGGCGCAAAAAATTCGGCGCGATGCTGGGCGACCATGTGGAAGTCGGCTGCAACAGCGTCCTGAATCCCGGAACAGTTGTCGGCAAAAACAGCAACATCTATCCGCTTTCCTGTGTGCGCGGGGTTGTCCCGGCAAACAGTATTTTCAAAACCGGCGGTGTGATCGTCGAAAAAGA
>DCTE01000097.1:2155-3188 GCA_002329405.1 Ruminococcaceae bacterium UBA1448
ATATTTTGGTACCGACGGCTTCCGCGGTGAAGCCAACGTGAATCTGACGGCTGACCACGCTTATAAGGTTGGCCGGTTTCTGGGCTGGTATTATGGAGAACTGAAACGGCAGGCTGGTTCAAGCGAACCCGCCCGAATTGTCATCGGCAAGGACACCCGTCGTTCCAGCTATATGTTTGAATATTCGCTGGTGGGCGGTCTGGTCGCGTCGGGTGCCGACGCTTATCTGCTGCATGTCACCACCACGCCGTCGGTTGCGTATGTTGCGAAGGTGGATGAATTTGACTGCGGCATCATGATCTCCGCCAGCCATAACCCCTATTATGACAATGGGATTAAGCTGCTCAATGGCCAGGGGGAGAAGATGGATGAAGATACCATCGCGCTGGTCGAGGACTATCTGGACGGGAAACTGGAACTGTTTGGACAGAAGTGGGAGGAAGTCCCGTTTGCTGTCCGGGACACGATCGGTCGGACGGTCGACTATGTCGCGGGGCGCAACCGGTATATCGGTTATCTGATCTCGCTTGGGCTGTATTCCTTCAAAGGGTTGAAGATCGGCCTTGACTGCGCCAACGGTAGCTCCTGGAATATTGCGAAATCGGTTTTTGACGCACTCGGTGCACAGACTTATGTGATGGGTGCTGAGCCGAACGGCGTCAACATCAATAATGGTGTCGGTTCCACCCATATCGAGGCATTGCAGAAATTTGTCCTTGAGAAGGGGCTGGACGCAGGCTTTGCCTATGACGGCGACGCCGACCGCTGCCTTGCGGTCGATGAGACGGGTGAAGTGGTGACCGGCGACCATATCCTGTATATCTATGGACGTTATCTGAAAGAACAGGGACGGCTGCTGACCAATACGGTTGTTACGACCGTCATGTCCAATTTTGGTTTGTATAAAGCGTTTGACGAGCTGGATATTGGCTATGCCAAAACAGCAGTCGGCGATAAGTATGTCTATGAATATATGCTCAAAAACGGCTGCCGCGTCGGCGGGGAACAGTCGGGGCACATCATCTTCTCCAAA
>DCTE01000189.1:0-8514 GCA_002329405.1 Ruminococcaceae bacterium UBA1448
ATAAGAAGCACAATACTCATACGGCCGGATAAGGTTATAGTCACAAAGGTAGAGATCGGAGTCGAGTACATAGGCGTTTCCGAATAGGTCTTTAACTTTCATGGCCGACGAGATGTTGTTCATTTCTTTGTAGTCTGGATTTTCAACAAAGCGGATCATCGGATATTTTTTGAGCAGGACATCGAACTGTTCGCCCAGATATCCGCGTACAATGATAATCTCCGGGATACCGGCAGCAACGATCGCATCCAGCATCGTTTCGATCATCGGGCGGCCGTGAATGCGAATCAACGCCTTAGGCGTATTAAGGGTAATCGGCATCAGTCTGGAACCGAATCCGGCTGCGAGGATGACTGCACGTTTGACTTTATAGGGGGCCAGTGCATTTAAGCCGTCGTCGGTCAGCCGGTAACCGGTCGTTTCATCAGCAGAAACAGTGCCGGATTCAAGCGCATGGGTCAGCAGCTGATTGACANNGTGAAAAGCCGGTCGCGGCAGAGATACTGCGCTGGGTGTGTCTTTCTTCTTTATGATAGAGCAGATGGGTCAGCAGGGTAAAATCCCGTTTGGTCAGTTGCATATCAGCATATCCTTTCATTTGTTCATAGGATATATGATAGCACAAATAATTGAACAGTGCAAGATAGTGTTGGCTTTTTATCCGGCTATTTGATACAAAAGATGATGTTTTGCAGCAGAACGGGTCAGCAAACGAGCGCATATCAACATTTCAACACATTTTCACCAAAAGATATTTGGAATCACTTGTAATTTTTAAAATGATATGATATGATAGAGAAAAGAAAACTGCCGNNTGACACCGCCACGCAAAAGATGAAATGCCCTTATTGCGGCTACAATGAAAGTAAGGTAATTGACTCCCGACCGACCGAGGATGATGAGAAGATTCGGAGAAGACGGGAATGCCTTTCCTGTGGGAAACGGTTTACAACATATGAGATTGTCGAAACAGCACCGCTGATGGTGGTTAAGAAGGACCATTCCCGGCAGCTGTTTGACCGTGAAAAGCTGATGCGGGGGATTATCCGCGCCTGTGATAAACGCCCGGTGACCAGCGAGATGATCATTGGGATTGTTGACCGGATTGAGCAGAGTTATGTCAACCGGATGCTGCGGGAGGTGTCGTCCGAAGAGCTGGGAGAAGCAGTGCTGCTGGAACTGAAAAAACTGGATAAGGTCGCGTATATCCGTTTTGCATCGGTCTATCGGGATTTTTCGGATGTGGAGACCTTTATCAATGAATTGCTGAAACTGCAGAATGAAGGCTAAAAAAATTTTTGAAAAATTGGCTTTTTATGAAACTTTTTCCTCTGTTGAAGCGTATTACTTATAGAAAACGGTAATGGCCGTCTATAGGATCTGGTTGGGGAGAAACTGTGACGGGCGTTGGTGGAGGTGGTTGTCTGCACGATGGAAGAAAGTTACAAAATTTTGTTTGATCGTGGAGAGTCCTTGACAAAAACTGACAGAAATGTTAGAATGTAGTTGGATAAGAAGCCTTATCCGTCCGATCCAGAAAAATTTGGGGAAGTCTGGAACGGGAAAATCTATGTAAGGAGTGAATGAATATGAAAAAGGCTATGAAGAAAATTGTCGCGCTGGCTCTGTCCAGCATGACCGCATTGTCCGTTTTTGCTGCTAGTCCTTCGGCAGCATTGTATTTCCCGGATGATGGGTATTACTGGTGTGATATCTGCGATGGGTATCATAACATCTGGTATGGCGATGCGCATCATTATGGTTATTATTCGCAAGCAACAATCACCGCTTATCAGTATAAGGGTGGTGCAATCAAGGTTACAGTACCGTCTATTGAAAATGTTACAGATGTTCAATGGTCAGGACTGATAAACGTGGATGTACCTACACCATATTCTCGTACATCCCTATTGACAGAAGCAATGATTCTTGATACAGGTAATTATTCTGCTACTTGTAAGATCACCTTTAAGTATCAAGTTACTCCGATCAAGAGTTATACTGATACTGTAACAGTTAATATTTTTGGTACCGCATATGAGAATGAATGGCAAGCGAGGCGTTTGGGTCGTTTAACTAACACGAATACTGAATATGGCAAGTATTGGAATGACTGGTACTGGAATAATTATCCTTGGTACGATGATGATTACTGGTATCCTTCCTATTCTTATCGTAACGAATACACCGTCGACTGGAGCACTGACACCTACTATTATGATGGTGAGAAACATGTTCCGACTGCAACGGTTACCGTCGGTAAGAGAACGATTGAACTGAATGTTTCGCTGACCAGCGGCAATGGCATTGACGTCGGTAAACATCGTGTTGTTGCAAGAGTTCCTTCCGGTTACAGCGGAATCAAGCTGGACGGTGCTTCCCTTTACTACAACATCGAAGAACCGCTCAAGAGCGGCTTTGTTTACGAAGATGGTTATACCTACTACTATGAAGGCGGTAAAGCGGTCACTGGCTGGAAGACCATTTCCGGCGATACCTATTACTTCGCAAAAGACGGTAAGGCAACCAAAGGCTGGAAGTGGCTCAACAACGCCTGGTACTATTTTGGCTCTGACGGCAAGATGATGACCGAATGGGTACGTGACGGCGGCAAGATCTACTACTGCTATGATTCCGGTGTTATGGCAAAATCCACCTGGCTCAAGCTGGATGGCTACTGGTACTACTTCTATAACGACGGCCGTATGGCTGAATCCGAATGGGTTCTGAGCGGCGGCAAGTGGTACTTCCTGGCTGGCGATGGCCGCATGGCGACTAACACCACGATTCCGGGCGGATATTATGTTGATTCGACCGGCGCATGGGTCAAATAATTAGTGCAAATTTCCGATCTGCATGCAGATATCTTCCCCATAAGGCAGAGTGAATGAGACGCTCTGCCGAACGAACGGGCAGGGATGGCGAAAGCTATCCCTGCCCGTTTTTGTCGAATGTGTATGTTAGAAAAGCGTGGATATCTGGATGGTGTTCCAAATATCCAGCAGCCGGTTTTGACCGATGGCCGCATTTTCGATCAGCTGTTCGATCGAGTCGAAAGCCTGCTGCTTTCCATCTGCCCACAAAGAAACAACCATTTCGGACCCACTGCGGGAGATAAAGCAGGGGACGCCATCTACGGAAAATTCCAGTTCACGTCCGTGTTCAATCAGCCAGATCAGAGCAGCAAAAGATTTGTGTTCCAGCAGTTCCCGAACAATCCGATCATGTAAATCCATCATAATCTCCAAAATAAAAACAAAAGCCGGCTGAATCACAAAAGACACAGCCGGCTCAACTCACCTGAACTGGTGCGGAAAAATACGTTTGACCGTATTAGCAACCACTTGTTTACTGAGCACCCGGAACGGGGCAAAATATTGGCATCGAATCAGCGACGATACGCCGTTCAGTTTTTGATGAAGAATTCCTCGTACCAGAGAATGAAGGTATAGATGACCCAAATCTTCTTCATATTGAGATGGACACCGTTTTTGTGGTCATCCAGCATTTTACGGATATAGTCGTGGTTGAAAAACATGGCCGCTACTTCGCCGTCAAACTTTTCCCGAACCATCTCATAATATTTATCCTGCCGCAGCCAGTCGCTGAGGGGAACAGGGAAGCCGAGCTTATTTTTGTTGGCGGTGCGTTCAGGGATTTCCTTGATAGCTGCGCCGCGGAGTGCCCGTTTGGTCACTTCGTCATAAGCGCGGTAGCGGGTGGGGATCTGCACTGCCAGCTCCAGCATCTTCTTATCGAGGAAGGGAACCCGCAGTTCCAGCGAGTTTGCCATACTCATCCGGTCTGCCTTTTGCAGGATATCATACAGCATCCAGGTGTACATATCGACATACTGCAAGATGGTTGGCTCATCAAACCCCTTCATCCGTTCAAACAGCGGACGGGCATAATCGGTCGGGTCTTTTGCATGGTATTTTTTCTTGAGTACGAGGTCACGGTTTTCAAAAGTGAAATTGTAGTTTGCCCGCATAAACCGCTGGTAAGGCTCCATCGCACCCCGCAGGATAAATTGTTTGCCCTTGAAGTCGGGCATATGCTTGACAACACCGGCGGCAGCCTTTCTCAGCTGACGGGGGATGCGGGAATACNNCGGATAACCGCCGAACAGCTCGTCAGCTCCTTCGCCCGACAGAACGACCTTGACGTATTTTGCGGCGTTCTGTGCCAGAAAATAAAGCGGAACTTCCGACGGATTGGGAAGGGGTTCATCCATATAATACTGGATTTTGGAAGCCATTCCGAAATAATCGTCGGCATTGATTTTGTTGCTGATATTCTGAACGCCGACAACCTTGGAAAAATCCTGCGCATAGGACAATTCAGAATATTTTTCTTCTTCATATCCAACCGTAAAGGTTTTAACATCCCTGGTGCACTTGGCGACTTCCTGCACAACATAGGAAGAGTCGATGCCGCTGGAAAGGAAACAGCCGACTTCGACGTCTGCGATCTGATGTGCCTGAACCGATTCAGTAAAGGTTTTGGCGATCAGTTCTTCCCATTCTTCTAGGGTTTTACTTTCGTCGATCTTATAGGTGACCTCGTAATAACGTTCCACCTTCATGTNNTGCCAGGTGAAGCAGCAGCCGGAGGGGAGCTTGTAGACGTTTTTAAACATCGTCTCGTTATCCGGCACATACTCATAGCACAGCCAATCAGGGAGCCGCTCTTCATTCAGCTCTTTTTCAAATCGCGGATGTTCAAGGAAGGATTTGATTTCGCTGCCGAAAAGGAAGGTGTCGCCTTTTTTATAGTAATAAAACGGCTTGATACCAAAAATATCCCGTGCTCCGAACAGCTTTTTCTCCTTTTTGTCCCAGATCACAAACGCATACATGCCCCGCAGCTTGTCCAGCAGGCCTTTTCCGCCGTACTCTTCGTATCCATGCAGCAGCACTTCCGAGTCGGTTTCAGTTGAAAAGACATGCCCTTTCTGGAGCAGGTCAGCGCGAATCGACTGATAGTTGTAGATCTCGCCGTTGAACACCAGCACCATCGAGCGGTCCTCATTGAAAATCGGCTGACTGCCGCCCGACAGGTCGATGATCGCCAGCCGCCGGAAACCGAGTGCAATATCCTGATCGACATAACTTGCTGCCTGGTCAGGGCCGCGGTGGGTGATCCGGTTGCCCATTGCGTCGATCACTTTTTCTGCATCAGGCAGACCGTTGACTGAAAATCCTGCAAATCCACACATTTACACTTCCCCCATTTCACTTATCCTCTGGTGATCAGATTCTGGTATTCTGCCCGGAGCTTTTTCCCGCATTGAAGGACTGACGCCCTTGCCAGCACCTCCAGCACATCCAGACACCCTTTCACCGGATAATCTCTTTTGATCAGCGACAGTTCGGTACATCCAAGGATGCAGATTTCACAGCCGGCCGCCTGTAAACTGCCGACTACCCGGTCAAACCGTTCCATCTCGACTGGTTTGCCAGCCTTGACATTCTGATAGATTAAGTGCATAACCGATTGCTGCCCCTGTTCGTCAGGAATTTCCCAGGCAATACCGGCTTTTTGCAGTTCAGTCTGGAACAGCCCAGTCTGGACAGTCCCGCTGGTTGCGAGAATGCCAGCTTTTTTGATACCGGATTCTTTCAGCAGCATGGCTGTTTCACGAACCGCATGAATCCATGGGATGTTACATCCGGGCGCGATATCATCATAAAAGCAGTGGGAGGTGACACAGGTTACCGCAAAACGGGTTGCGCCGGTCAGCTCAAGCGTTTTGACCGCCTGGCACAGTACCGGGACCGGGCTTTCATCGGATTTTCCCAGCAGGAAAGCCGTCCGGTCAGGGATGGTCGGGACATTGAGCAGGACAGTCGGAAGATGCTGCTGGTCCACATCGGCGTCGGTCATAGAGACGACCAGACGCTGGAAGTAGGCAGAGGCCATCGGCCCCATTCCGCCAATAATCCCCAGCACCTGCTGGTTGTCAGAAAAGAGTTTGCTCATTCGTGCAGTCCTTTATTACCGAAGTATTTTTTATATTTTTTGACATAGTTGAGCTGGTTTTTCAGCAGGTAAACTCGCCGTTTGATACTCATATCCGGTTCATAACGGAAAGAGTGGACAAACAGGTGCTCGTGAATCAGATCTTTTGCCTGCTGCTTGAGGGCAGGGTCTTGAACATATTTGAAGATAACCTTTTTGGGGATAATGCTCCAAAGAGCCTGTTCCTCGGCAATGACACAGCCCATCGGCTGATTGAGGATCAGATCGTTGACCAGGAAGGTCGCGAGGTTGTACCCGGCGGCGGTGACAAAAAAGCTGGAACGGCCCTGCCGCAGGTTCATTTCAAACAGCTTGTATTTGCCGTCGCGGGGGTCGAGTTTCATGTCAAAGTTGGCAAATCCCCTGTAGCCGATATCCTCCAGGAATTCCTTCATCTGTGCCGACAGTTCGCGGTCAACGGTGTTGATAATCGCCGCATAACTGCCGATTCCTTCGGGGGAGTGCTCTTCGAGAAGGGCATGTCCCAGCGAGATCAGCTTAACCTTGCCATCTTTGCCGCAATAGCAGTTCATGACCCGCATCTGGGCATCCTCACCGGGGATATATTCCTGCAAAATCAGATGATCCTGATAGCTGGAACCATAAATTGCATTGAGGATTTCGTTGAACTCTTCCTTATTATTGGCCAGAAAGACCTTTTTCTTGTGCGGGAAGGTACAGTTCCAGTATGCGACCGAGTTGGACGGTTTGATAATGCAGGGAAAGTCAAACGGAAGGGCGATATCCTTATAGTTTTCGGCGGTGCAGGTCGTCGTTTTCGGGAACAGGAATCCGTGTTCACTGCAAACCTTGTAGAAACTTTCCTTGATCGACAGCCGCATCAGCAGCGGTTCGTCGATGCAGTTGAAGACATAATAGGGCCTGAGTTTTTCCTGGTTGCGGACCAGCAGCTTTATGTAGTTGTCTCCGCAGGGAACGAGCAGCAGCTGTTTGCCATTCTGATGCTCTTCGGCAAATTTAACCAGCGTTTTGACGAAAACTTCGTCGTTTTCAAGGTCAGGTTCAGTGACGACGACCTTGACGATTTTGGAGTCAGAGGTGGCACCGAGTGCCTTTTTTGCGATGGCGTAAGAGGTGACGCCGTATTGACCATACGCTTCGTGGAAAGAGCGCGCCATGCCGTAAACATTGACGTCGCTGCCCAGAAGCACCGGGATAAAGGGTGCGGACATGAAGTCTCTTCCTTTCCATTTCTATAATAAACGGACACACGAGTTTACATATATCCAATACTCTTTATTATACTATTCTTCCCAGAAAATTACAAGTTCTTTTTAGACAGGTTTTGTGCAGCTTCTGTGAAGGAAAGGTGGAGAGTTTTTTAGGAAGGTTTGTTGCGGAAATTGCAATTGTATGGTATCATAATCTGGGATAGAACCGGGAGAAGAGAATTTGCCGGTTCTATGTGCAGTTGTGCGTGGATGCGTACAGATGCAGAAAGGATATAATAAAGAGATGACGCTTGTTTGTAAATGTCTGCTGACCTATCTTCTGATCATGAACCTGCTTGCCTTCATCCTGTGCGGACTGGATAAATGGAAAGCCAGGCGGGGATACTGGCGTGTACCCGAACGGGTGCTGTTTGGATTATCGTTTTTGGGCGGAGGCCNNGCTGTTTCATCATAAGACCAGGCACTGGTCCTTTCGGATCCTGATACCGCTGTCGGTTGTGCTGTGGGCAGCGATTGTTGTTTTGCTGCTGATGAAGGGAGTATTGATCGCATGAGTGAGCTGAAATATCTGCCGGTGACGGATGAGCTGTTCCCGCTGCTGGGCAAGGTATATGCACAGGCCTGGAAAGGCGCGAACAGCTTTTTTTCAACGCCGGGCTATCTGAAAAAACAGACGCCGGAGCGGAAAGCCGAGCGGTTCAAAAAACAGTTCAAACGGGAAAAGAACCTGAATTTTTACCTGGTCATGCTGGACAACCAGCCAATTGGGATGTACTCGACCAGCCTCTACCCTGATGGGAGCGGGGAACTGCGCAAGATCTATCTGCTGCCTGCTTATTGTGGAAAAGGGTATGGGATGGAAGTATTGCTGCATATCCTCTGGGAAAATCGGGAACAGGAACGGATGTTTTTGTGGGTGCTCGGCCCGAATGAACGGGCACTGCGTTTTTTTGCCAAATGCGGATTTGTTGCGACCGGCGAACAGCAGGACGTCGCGCCGGAGATCGGCCTGGTTGAATACAAAATGCTGCTGGAAGGGCCGCTGGATGTAAAAGCGGCGGTTATCCGCAGTCTGCTGCGTAACGAGCGCAAGGCACATGAGTCGCTGCTGAACGATATGCTGGCGCATAACAGGCCGCAGCCGCCGGAACAGACACTTCCAGTCGCAGCGTCGGCAGAGGTAACTTTGGCCGAGACCGACCGTCTGATTGCGGGATGGCTCAAGACGCTGTGCACCGCTGACGGGATTGCCGGGGAAGAGGATGATGTTTCAGCGGCAGCTGCTGGCTTGCTCCGGGAG
>DCTE01000189.1:8537-8789 GCA_002329405.1 Ruminococcaceae bacterium UBA1448
GCTGTTGGACGCCCATCTGGATGAAGTCGGGATGCTGGTCAAAAAGATAGAGGACAACGGTTTTGTTCGGGCAACCAGGGCGGGAGGAATTGATTCCCGCCAGCTTGCCTGTCAGGAGGTTGTGCTGCACGGGATCCGCCGTATCCGGGGAATCGTTGCGCTTCCGGCAGAGAGTGGAAAGATGCCGGACGCAAATGACCTGCTGATTGATACCGGTTATACCAAAGAGCAGCTGGAGGAAATTCTTTCCCC
>DCTE01000045.1:0-6439 GCA_002329405.1 Ruminococcaceae bacterium UBA1448
ACTATATCTTTGTTTTATAAATTCAACCAATTGACCTGTATTATTTTTTTTTGTATTATAATATTAGAGATTGTATATGTTTATTCAAATAAAAGTGGTGAGTCCAATGTACGATTTATTAAATTATCACATCAAAAGTCTCTTCTGCATATTATAACAGACGATACTGAACCATTATTGTCAGGATACATGAAGGTTGTGATACAATGAAAAAGAAACTATGGATATATGCAGCGATTGGATTGCTCCTTTCTGGATGCAGTCAAAGTGTGGATAAACAGGAATTATCACTGGATAAATTTACCCTTTCCGATGGGAGTTATGGTTTTGCAGATTTACCTTTCGGACAAAGCCAGTCAGACATCGAGGAACAGTTATCCATTACTTTCAACAATTCGCAGCAGACAGCAGAGAATATTGTCCTATGTGCACTGCCTGACTATTATCAGTACGACGGTCAGCCAGTACGTCTTTCACTGGAATTCAATCAGGACGCGCTGCGGACTTTGATGTTTACCATCCGTTCAGACGATGCAGCAGATGAAATCTATCACGATGTCGCCGATAGTCTGACCGAACTGTATGGCCAGCCTACCGAAACGATCGAAAATGATGGCTCCCAACAGAACGGGATTGCCGGAAAGGGGATACGATGGGATTCTGTATCTGGCACATCCACCTCGTTACAGGTTATCCTGATGTCCGGTGACCAGATCGAACCGTCGGTATCCATCGGCGTCNNCGTGTGTCTGGCCGGACAGCGGCCTGTGTACAAACACATTCAACAAAATACCAAAACCCGGTATCTTTTAACCAATTGCGTGCAAAAGATACCGGGTTTTATGCACTCTTTTTCAGGATGGCCAGAGCATCGAAAAACAGTCGGCCAGCCCATTGAATCCATTGCGGCTGCTTGCAATTTAACAGTAAATCCGCTATACTGGAAACAGAAAAATATATACTATACCCGGGATTTCCGGTGCGGAAAGAGAATTATATGATAATCTGTAATGCAAAATACTATTTGCTAAAGCGATATAACCCATCTAACATCTGTATCAGCAGACAGATAAAGTCTTTTCACCAATAACTTAAAATATCAGGAGCATCAGAAATGGAAAATCTATTATGTTTTTTACCTTCAATGGAAGTTTTGATTTTTAATTTAATCAACTTAAATTATTGTGTTACCAGAAGATATTCCATATTGAAAACTGTAACCGTTCTTTGCACTTTTACCGCTTTGATTATTTTACCCGGTATTTTGTTTCCGGCAAAAGAAGTTTATGGAAATGGGCAATTTTCGATGTTGGGTTTTATTTATATTATTCCCTTAAAATTTTTATATCGCGAAAAAATGGAACTATTATTTATCAATATGTGTATGAGTTGGACATATACATTGGGAATCATGGCAGTGTCTGTACAAATTATATATTTTTCAGGTTTTTCAGAATATCATTTATCTTTAATGATCGTCGAAGCGATATTGTTTTCAGCGACATTCATTCCGTTTAAAAAATATATGATCCCTAAATTTTCCTATATCATCCGAAACACGCAAAAAGTGCAAAAGAAACAGTTTGCATATTTAAAAATAAGCATTTGTTTTAATTTTTTCGTGCTTATTCTTTTACATATGATTTTTTTGAACAGTGAAAAATACTTATTCCAAATAACTGCTTTGGTGATCTTTCTTGCAACCAACTATCTATTCTATCAGATTGTTTATGAGGTCATAAGCAGTTCAATTCAAGTTCATGAGCTTGAAAAAACGGCTGCAAAAGACGCTTTAACTGGTCTTGGAAACAGGACACAATTGATGAAAGATATGCAATACCGAATGCAAGAAAATCAGTTATTTTCTGTTCTCTTTCTCGATTTAGACCGATTCAAACTGATTAATGACCAGTATGGCCACGATGTTGGCGACAATTATCTGATCCATTTTGCAAAAGTTTTTGGTGAAGAGCTGAACGATAAAGGTAAACTTTATAGATACGGCGGCGATGAGTTTATTGCAATATACGACGGCGTACTAACCAGAGAAATCATTGACTCAATAGCTAAATGCAAAAACTGGAATGAGGATGCGCCTTGTGAATTTAATCAGGTCAGTATCGGTTTAGTTGTATGTGAGCCTCCATATACCGATAAAGAGCCAAACAATATATTAAAACGTGCAGATACTATCATGTATAAAAATAAAGCAACCAGAAAAATCAGAAATGAAGAAAAAATATAAGGAATGAACACTTAACTGCATCTATCCTGCGGATACTCCATCATGATGTAAATCGGTTTCCCTGCTTGCAAATTAACAGTAAATCCGCTATACTGGAAACAGGAAATAAATACCATGCGCCGGTGCTCCCGGTGCGGAAAGGAACCGTTATGACGACCCGTAAACTGCTGCTGGATATGGACACCGGCATCGACGACGCAATGGCGATTACCTATGCGCTGGCCGACGGTTCGGCTGATTTGATCGGCGTGACCTGCTGCTTCGGCAATGTCACCAACCAGACCGCTGTCCGCAACACCCTTGACCTGCTTTCGATGATGGGGCGGCCGGACGTCCCGGTCTTTTACGGAGCTGAACACCCGCTGAATGGAGACAGTTTCCAGGTATCGGACGCCTGCATCCGCATCCACGGCGCAAACGGGCTGGGCAATGTTTCGATTCCCCACGCCGGAACGCCGTCGGATATTGCCGCTCCTGACTTTATCCTAAAAGCGGCCGAGGAATACGGTGAAAACCTGATTCTGGTCGCAACCGGCGCGCTGACCAACCTTGCGCAGGCCCTGCGCAAAAACCGGGAAACTTTTTCGAAAATCGGCAAAATTGTCTTTATGGGCGGTGCACTGACGGTGGAAGGGAATGTCACGCCCTACGCCGAAGCCAACATCGCCGTCGACCCGGAGGCAGCAAAAGAAGTGCTGGAAAGCGGTATCCCGATGACGATGGTCGGGCTGGATGTCACCCACAAAAACCTGCTGACCCGTAAAGAGGCCAGGCGGTGGGAAGGTCACGGCAAGGCAGGAAAAGCCCTCTTTGACATCGTCTCCCACTATATCGACAACGAACTGGAACAGAAAAGCTGTTCGCTGCATGACCCGCTGGCGGTCGCAGCGGCACTGGATGGGACGATGGTCGAGACCCATCTGTTTGCGATGACGGTCGTAACCGAGGGCGAAGCAGCCGGACGGACGGTTGCCCAGCCGTTTGCCAGCCTGTGCGAAAACAAAAACGTTTCAGTCGCACTGGAAACCAGCCCGCGGTTTGTGCCGGAATTTGTCGGAAAACTCGAAACATTTTTTAAACAAAGAGAATCACAGCAAGCGGACTGATCTGTCGGTCTGCGTATCTATATGAAAGGAAGCATGCGGGATGGAAAATAAGAAAAAGCCAGCCAGAAAGGTCATTGTCATCGGGCATTTGAACCCCGATACCGACTCGGTCTGCTCGGCCATCGCCTACTCTTACCTGAAAAACCAGATCTCCGAGCTGGACACTGAACCCCGCCGGGCCGGTGAAATCAACCAGGAGACAGCTTTTGCCCTCAAGTATTTCGGTGTGCGCCCTCCGCGGCTGTGCACCGATGTCGGCCCGCAGGTACAGGACCTGGAATACCGCCATCTGGACGGCATCAGCTCTTCCACCAGTGTACATACCGCCTGGAAACGGATGCGGGAGGTCAACATCGACACCCTGCCGATCATCTCCGAAGACGGGCAGCTCTCCAGCATCGTCACCCTGACCGACGTCTCGGACGCCTGCATGGACGTCCTGGACACCACCATCCTTGCCAAGAGCCACACCCCCTACCGCAATATCCTTGAAGTGCTGGACGGCGAGATGCTGACCGGCGACCCGGACGGCGTAATCGACCATGGGAAACTGGGGCTGGCAGCCGGCAACCCTGAGGCGATGGAGGAATTCCTGGAACCGGGCGACATTGTGATTTTGTCCTCGCGGTATGAATTCCAGTTCTGCGCACTGGAAATGGGGGCCGGATGCCTGATCGTCTGTGCCGACAACGGCACGGTAACGCCTGTCCCGAAAACCATCCTCAAACTTGCCCAGGAACGGGGCTGCACAATTATCGTCACCCCGAAAGACTTTTACACCGCCGCAAAGCTGCTCAGCCTCGCGTCACCTGTCCAGCACTATATGCAGCCGAAGGATTCCCTGCTGACCTTCACGCTGAATACCCCGCTGGAGGACGTCCAGAAGGTCATGGCACAGGTCCGGTATCATTATTTCCCGGTTGTCACCCGCGGCGGGAAATATGTCGGGCTGTTATCAAGACGGAACCTCTTGAATATGCAGCGCCGTCAGCTGATCCTGGTCGACCACAACGAAAAAACCCAGGCCATCGACGGATACGAAAAGGCGGACATTCTCGAGATCATCGACCATCACCGGATCGGTTCGATTGAAACGCCGGCACCGGTCTATTTCCGCAATGTGCCGGTCGGCTGTACCGCGACCATCATTACCCAGATGTTCTGGGAGAACATGGTGGAAATCCCGCAGAAGATCGCGGGGCTTTTGCTGTCGGCGATTCTATCCGACACGCTGATGTTCCGCAGCCCGACCTCGACACCGATCGACGAACGGGTCGCGCACGATCTGGCGAAAATCGCCGGGGTGGATATCGAGGAATACGCCTCCCAGATGTTTGAAGCGGGTTCCAACATTGAGGGCAAGACGGCGCAGGACATCTTTATGCAGGATTTCAAGGTCTTCAAAGCTGGCGATTCCCGCTACGGCATCGGCCAGGGCAGCTATATGAGCGAAAAGAACCTGCGCGCGGCGGCAGAACTGCTGCTGCCATTCCTGCCGGAAGCGGTACGGGAACATGGGTTATCGGATGTATTCTATATGCTGACCAGCGTACGGGACGAAACGACCTATCTGCTTTTCTACGGCGACCAGGCTGAAGAACTGATCCGCATCGGATTTCCCGGGTGCAAGATCGAAGGCAGCATCGCCACCCTTCCCGGCGTTGTCAGCCGCAAAAAACAGCTGCTCCCCGCGATCGTTTCCGCCTTCACCCAGATCTGACCTTGCACTATCCAACCGACGCAAAACAGCCCTGCCGCAGTCTTGCGGCAGGGCTGTCAAATGCAGTCATGCAGAATGTTATTCTGTCTGGGTCACAATCACAACGTTAGGTGCAGCGGCAGGCTCCTTTTCCCGAACTGCGAAGCTGATTGCAGCCGGCATACATTCCACCGTCACCTGTTCATGTGCGCCGCCGTCCTCACCATCCAGCGTCCAGCTGACCGGCTGATCGGCGCAGAAGGTGACCGACTTGACCTTGGCATAATAGACCCCGCTCTTCTGGGTAAACTGCTGGCTGAGCAGCGAGGAGACCAGTTCGGAAAGCTCTGCTGCATTCTTCGGCCGCCGGATCAGCAGCAGTTCCAGCCAGCCGTCATCCAGATAGATCTCTCCGCTCAGCAGCCCCTTAAAACCGCCGATCGAATGGGAGTTGGTAACCTCGCCGAAGATAAAGTCCCCCTCAAAGCACCCCTCTTCGGTTACAACCTTCATCCGGGTACCCTGGGTCGAACCCAGTTCAAGTGCGCCCTGAAAGAGATATGCCAACCGGCCAAAGATGTTTTTAGCCTGCTGGTCGGTCAGGTAGGCAACGTCGGTAAACATCCCAAACGCCGCGATATAAGCAAAATACCGTTCTTCAAACCGCCCGATATCGCAGACAAAGGATTCCCCTTCTGCCGCGACCTTTGCCGCGGCTTTCGGTTCCTTCGGAAACCCGAGCGAAGCGGCAAAGTCGTTGGTCGTCCCCATCGGGATATAACCGACGTCCGGGCGGGTATTCCATCCAGCTACCCCGGAAATCAGTTCGTTTAGCGTCCCATCGCCGCCGACCGCTGTTACCCGGTCAAATTTTCCCTCGGCCTTCCTTGCCTGTTCGCAGGCGTCCCCCCGCGACTGGGTGATGCGGACCTCCACCCGCCATCCGGCCTTGTTCAGCTGATCAACGATATCACACAGGCTGTTTTGCGCCTGTTTCTTGCCTGCATACGGGTTGACAAGCAGCAGCATCCGTTTTTCCTTTTCCATCCCGCAGCACTCCTTCCCCAAATATACCTGCCCTTCAGTATAGCCGCTAAATATAACCGTAAAACGTCTATAAAAAAGACGGTTTGTAAACTCCTCACAGATAACAAAAGAGACAGGAATCACTCCCTGTCTCTCCAGCTGAAATCTGAATTATTCCGCTTTCATCTTCGCAAAGCACTCGCTGCAATATACCGGGCGATCTTCGCGGGGCTTAAAGGGGACTCTCGCCTCTTTGCCGCAGGAAGCGCAAACCGCGGTATACATCTCTCTCTGAGGCTTCGCAGCATTGCCATTCTTGCGAGCCTGACGGCATTCTCTGCATCTCTGGGGCTCGTTTTCAAA
>DCTE01000045.1:6475-10317 GCA_002329405.1 Ruminococcaceae bacterium UBA1448
GATACATTTTTCATACCTCGCTTGGATAGAATAAAGATTTTGCCCATCGACGGATTTGAACCGCCATCTTTGTTGCCAACGCTCTGCGATTAAGCTATTAGGGCGCAAGTTTCCACCGCAAAAGCACCGTGAAAACACCTGTCCCCATACGGAACAGTCAGCGGCACCGCCGCTCGGGGATTTCCCAGCAAAAAACCGCAAAAGAAAGCCTGTATCCTCCGGCAGCCGCCGGAAATACCCGCTTTAATTTGGATCAATGGTTTTCAGTTTCTTTCTGACGCGCTGCAGAGCATTATCAACCGATTTCAGCGAAATATGAAGGGTATCTGCTATCGTCTGATAATCAAACCCGCCAAGGTGCGCCAGAAAAATCTTTTTCTCCATCGGAGATAGCAGCTTTTCCAGCCGGTCCATTACCTGTCGGAGCTGTTCCCTGCCCAGAAACAGCTGTTCCGGGTCGGGCGTCACCCCTTCCATGCTTTCCTCCAGCGGCACAATATCCGCCTCACCGTAGCCGCTGTCCCGCATCGCACGAAACATCCTGTTTCGGATACAGACGGCAGCATACGACCGGAAATGGACATCCCTTGCGGGATCGAAGCCTCCTATAGCGTTCAAAAGGCCGATACAGCCTTCCTGAACCAGGTCTTCAAAATCCAGAATCCCACGATACTGGTATGCAAGTTTCTGCACCAGCCGCAGATACCGGGATACCAGCATTCCTTCCGCGCTGCGGTCCCCCGCAACAGCCTGCCGGCAAAGTGCCTCGTCCGATATCTGCCCGGAAAGGTCTTTCACACTGCATCATTCCTTTCCGTACGGAAACGCCAACTCGCATATACATATCATACACTGTCTTCGTAAAATTGTCAAGTGATTTACATGAAAAAAAGAAAAAAGTTTCGACAGTTTCAGACCATTTTTGGAATTTGTACCCGATAATTGTAACAAAATCATGAAATCGAAATGGAATTATGTCCAAAATGCCGAATTTCCCCCGCACAGCTGCCATGCGCGGCTGTACGGGGGAACCGGATGAGCGTTTAGTTGCAGCCGCATTCCTGTTTCGGAGGGAAGAATTCCGAAACGGGGAACCGGATCTTGCGGAACATCTCGCAGGGGTCCTCGCTGCAGGAGGTGGTGCATTCCTTTTCGGGGATGCAGAAGTCGTAAACCGGCACCATCATCTGGATCTCCCGTTCCAGCGATACGATGGTGAACAGCCCGACCGTCAGATACAGGTATTTGCCGCAGCTGCCGACGATCTCGCCGCCCAGCAGTTCCTCAATCTCCTGCGGGAAGCAGACGTGGTCACAGCCGCATTCAGGCTTGGGATGTTCGCAGACCCGCAGTCCCAGGCAGACCGGGTCAACCGTCTGGACCTGAGCGATCGGCATATCGGTGCAGACCGTCCCCAGCTTGGAGCAATCCGAACGGAAGCTGCGGACACTCCCCTCCGAACCAAACAAAATCACCTTTTTATCGAAGACTGCAACACCCTGCACCGTCTGGGGGGCTGCACACCCGCCTGCCCCGTAAACGTCCAGCGTCACCAGGAAGTAGAAGGTCATGTCGACCGAATAGTAGCCGGCATTAAACGGGACCTCCTCAACGTCCATCGCGACATGCAGCACGTCGATGTCACGGCATTTGACGCTGCTGCCCTCGTTGATCGCCGCCTGCCCGCATCCGGTCAGCCAGACACGCAGGTCTTCCAGACAGTCCTTGCCGGAGCAGGAATCATACACCCTGCCGGCATTCAGGCAGACCGCTTCCCGGAAGCCGCCGAGCGACGCCGCTTCACAGGCCGCGCCGGAGGTGCCGGAGATGCCGGTTCCGCTGCCGCCGTGATGGGACGCGGAAACAGGAGAACTGTTCCGGTTGGAATTGTAAGTAATAGCTTCAGGCATAAAATTTTCCTCCCTCGCAAATCTCGCCGTCAACCGGCTCTGACCGGCCGGCGTACTGCATTTTATGCCCCGGCCGCCGAAAATGTGCAGCATCATCCATCGGAACGTCTGTCACTTCCCGCAAAAACTTAAAATTTTCTGAAAGGATGTCATTTTTATGCAGATTGTAACCTACACCACCGCTGACCCGCTTTATTCCCAGGCCTATGCCCTGCGCAACCTGGTGCTCCGTCATCCGCTGGGGCTGGACCTGAAGGATGAGGACCTTTCCCGCGACCAGACAGATTATCATATTGGCCTGCTGGACGGGGAAACACTGGCCGCTTCGCTGATTCTCCACCCGCTGGACGGAGGCGATATCCAGATGCGGCAGGTCTGCACCCAACCCGACCGTCAGGGCGAAGGACTGGGTCGGATGCTGGTGGCGGCAGCAGAGGAAGTGGCCAGGCAGATGGGCTATAAACGGATGGTGCTGCATGGCCGGGAATCAGCCGCCGGATTTTACCGCAAGCTGGGATATCTGACCGACGGAGTACGCTTTTATGAACTGAATATCCCCCATCTTTCCTTCCATAAGATGCTTGGGTAACGGATTGTATACCGGCGGGCAGTGTTGCAAAGAATCAAAAGTTCGTGTATAATAAAAGGTACCATTAAACCCGCTGTTCACCGCGGACAGCAGCCGGTCGCCTGTAGATGACCGGGGGGAATATTGCTTTTATGAAAGGATGGGAAATATGACTGCACTGATTCTGGAAGGCGGCGGCATGCGCGGACTGTTTACATCAGGTGCGCTGGATGCGTTTCTGGATGCAGATATCCAGATACCCCGCTGTTACGGGGTATCTGCCGGTGCCTGCAACGCCATCTCCTATTATACCGGCCAGCGTGGACGCAGCCGTGCCATCAATATCAACTATGTCAACGACAAACGGTATGTCAGTTGGGAAAACCTGCTGGACGGCGGCTGCATCTTCAGCGAAGAGATGATGTTCCACACCATCCCCGAAAAGCTGCTTCCCTTTGATTACGACCGCTATCGCGCCGTCAACCCGGATTCATTCGCGGTCTGCACCAGCCTGCTGTCCGGCCGCCCGGTCTATATCCGTGTCCCGGCCGACCTGCGGGCAGAATACCGGCCGATACTCGCGTCGATGTCGCTGCCGCTGGTTTCCAGGCCGGTCGAGTATAAAGGTGACCTGCTGCTGGACGGCGGGGTAGCCGATTCCATCCCGGTCGAAAGAGCTCTCAGAGACGGCGCAGATAAGCTGGTCATCGTCCTGACCCAGCACGACGGCTACCAGAAGCAGGCGGAAAAGATGCTGCCGATGTACCGCATCTGGTACCACGATTATCCCAGCTTTATCCGCGCAATCTCCCGGCGGCATATTGTCTACAACCAGTCGCTGGAGCTGATCCGGCAGCTGGAACAGCAGGGCAAGGCAATTGTCATCCGTCCGCCCCAGCCAGTCGACATCAGCCGGATCGAAAAGGACACCCGCAAACTCAACGCACTCTACCAGCAGGGCTACAATACAGCAACTGCCCAAATCGCTGAACTCCGGGAATTTCTCGGAAAATAAGCTGTTTTGCGCAGTATGAACAGCATGAAAGGAAGCATATAAACATGAGCCATCTGACCATTCCCGAAGGATACACTCCGGTACTGAACCTGTACGACACCCAGAAAGCGATCGGCCTGACCAAACGGCTGTTTGAGGACATGCTCTGCGGAGCACTCAACCTCCGCCGTGTATCCGCCCCTCTCTTTCTTGAAGCGTCGACCGGTCTGAACGACGACCTCAACGGCGTCGAACGTCCGGTATCCTTCACCATCCGCGACACCGGCACCGAAGCACAGGTCGTCCATTCCCTCGCCAAATGGAAACGGCAGGCACTGCATGATTACGGCTTTGAGCCGGGCAGCGGCCT
>DCTE01000089.1:0-10119 GCA_002329405.1 Ruminococcaceae bacterium UBA1448
GTCGCCATCACCCTGATAGGTAAAAACGATTTTGTCCGGCAACAGCCGCTTGATTCCCGTAGCAATAGCCGGAGCTCTGCCATGGGCAGCCTCCAGCATATCACAATTAAAATAATCGTAAGCCAGCACCGCACAGCCTACCGGACATATGCCAATAGCTTTTTCCCGTAGGGAAAGTTCGTCCAGGCATTCTGCCACCAAACGGTGAATGATGCCATGGGTACAGCCCGGACAATAGTGGGTCTCACAATCGGTCAGGCCTTTTGTCTTCTGAAAAATAACTGCCATTCTCTTACCTCCTTTACCCGTCATTTCCCGACAGCTGCCATCTCCGCGATCTGTTGTGCAACCTCATCAGGGGTCGGAACAATACCGCCTGTCCTTCCGTAAAAGGACACCGGACAGCATCCATTCACTGCCAGCCGGACGTCGTCCACCATCTGGCCCATACTCATTTCAACGCACAGAATCCGGGACATCCTTTTTGCGCAGTCCGCCAGCTGTTTTTCCGGGTAAGGCCAGAGGGTGACCGGCCGGAACAGGCCGGCCTTCACGCCCATTTCCCGGGCAATTTCCACTGCTGCTTTACAGATACGGGCAGTCGCGCCATATGCGACGACCATATACTCTGCATCTTCCAGACGGTACCCATCCCAAAGGACCTCATTCTGCTTGACGATTTCATACCGCTCAAAGCGTTTTCTGACGATTTCTTCCAGCTGTGCAGGGGTTAGATAAAGGGAGTTAACAATATTCGGTTTCCGTTTTTCTCCGGTTCCGGTCAGTGCCCACGGCTTGGGCTGAGGGGGGGCGATTTCATCCGGGAAGGAGACCGGCTCCATCATCTGGCCCAGCATCCCGTCAGCCAGCAGCATCGCCGGCATTCGGTACTTTTCCCCTGTCTCAAACGCACGGATCACCAGGTCGACCATCTCCTGCACCGACGAAGGAGCATATACCAGCAGCTGTGCATCTCCATGTCCGGGTGCTTTGGTCGCCTGCCAGTAATCCGACTGGGAAGGCTGGATGCCGCCCAGCCCCGGCCCCCCGCGCATGACATTGATGATCAGTGCCGGCAGGTCAGACGCTGCAATATATGAAATCCCTTCTGTTTTCAGGCTGATACCGGGCGAAGAGGAAGAGGTCATCGCACGCGCACCGGCAGCAGCCGCCCCCAGTACCATATTGATTGCGGCGACTTCGCTTTCCGCCTGAAGATAGGTACCGCCGATTTTGGGCATCCGTTTTGCCATATAAGCCGCCACTTCTGTCTGCGGCGTGATCGGGTAACCGAAGAAATGCCGGCAATGGGCGCGGATCGCCGCTTCCGCCAGTGCTTCGTTTCCCTTCATCAGATATTTTTGACGCATATGTTTATTCCTTTCCAAGACAGGATAGCTCAGACCCCATCCGCTGTTTATTTCTCAATCGTAATCACCACATCCGGGCAGAACAGCGCACAGCTGCAGCAGCCGATACAGTCGTTCGGACGCGCAACCTTTGCAGGGTGGTACCCTTTGGGATTGAGGGTATTCTGGTCCAGTTCCAGCACCTTTTTGGGGCAGGCATGGACACACAGCCCGCATCCTTTGCATCGTGCGGCATCAATCAAAACCTTTGCCATTAACTTTTCCTTCCTTTCATCTTGTTTGCCTTTACAGTTTCCCATCTTCCCACGGCAGCATGACCCTGCGGGAAAGGACAAACGGAAAAGGAATCTGTTTTTTTTCTTCACTGGACATCTGCTGCCAGACATCCGGCAGCATCACCGTCGACACAACTGGCAAAGCCATCATCTGAGCCGTTTGACGGGCCTTGTCCACACTTTCCAAAACCACCCGCGCATCTGTCGCACTTCCAAGGTTGGTTGCGTTGACAACTCCGGTACATTGCAGCCGTGCAGCCGTCTGAATCGCAGACAACACCTGCACAGCTGTTTCCGGGGTCTCCGTCAGCGGGCGCAAAAAGCTGACGATCCCCAATACCGTCAGCCTGCCGGCAGTTTCCTGCCTTTGCAGTATCGGATGATACCGTCCCAGAGCCGCAGCTCCCGCGTCATCTCCGCCAACGTCAAGAATCACCGGATGCTGTAAATCCGCTGTTTCAATCATCCCATCAATATGGGCAGGCAATGCCGGTATATCCAGATTCATACCGGCATAAACCGGCCCTTCCATCTGAATCCCGCATCCCTTCAGTTGCTGTCTGTAATCAAAAGACCGAAAATACGGATTGACGATGTCCAGATCCACCAGGGACGGAGATTTCCCCATCCCGGTAAGATATTCCGCCAATGACAGGGCAAAACTTGTCTTCCCGCATCCGTAATGACCGGTAATGACAACGACCGGCCGGTTTAATTGTTCATTTAATTGCAGCATAGATTCTCCTGATCTGTTTTTATAGATTCCGTTTTATTGTACAACTTTTTCATGCAAAAAAGAAGAACGAACTATAAACATATTTTGGAGGTATAATTAATCATTTTAAGGCGTCAGATTTAATTTTGATAAAACAATAGGCCTGACATCTGCAAAACACAGATCTCAGGCCGCTAAACCACACTTACTCCGTTTCCTTTGCATCCCGCAGTGCTGCCGCAGGCAGGCCGCTGAAAAGAATGTAGGAAGGCGCATCCGGGTTGTTGTAATAAATCGTCGCGCTGCTCAGCGGATCATCCGCAACCGAAGAAAAGTATTCCCCCCAGCCGGACAGGCAGCCGTCCACCTGGGACAGGATAGACTTTGCCGCATCCCTGACCTGCTCATTCACGTCGACCGTATCAATATTGTCGTCGCAATACCAGCTGATCGTGTCCCAGGTACCCTGCGCATCGGTAACAGTGCCGTATGAGACATTGCGGTTATACAGCGCACGGGCCTGGAATTCCTCAATCGCGTCATCCCCATTGAGTTTGAAATCATCGTCACAGAGTGAAAGATCACTGGTGGAATAGTATTCCGGGTCTTCCTGGAAGGTGATCTTCATTGCGTACAGCCCGATATAATCGCCGGCCCCCTGCAAAGAATCGGCGAAATACAGTTCAGTATTCATATAAAGGCCGAACATCATCGTCGTCCGAATAATCTCATACCCAAAGGTCCCTTCCGGCATTCCTTCCAGCTGATCATCTTCCAGCCGGACCCACTGGGAACGCACCAGCTGAAGCTGGTTGGCAACCTCTTCAGGAGTAGACCCCCACTGCGCATTGAGATAACCGTCATAATGGTAAATATCCATCTCTGTCTGGGCCTGTCCGATCGAACAGGAAGAGAGGGAAAAGACCGCGGCAATTCCGGCGGTCAGGGCCGCAAACCACCGTTTGAACCCTCTGTTGATTTTTATATTCAGCATCCTTTTGACACCAGTCCTTATCCTTGATAGATCTTTCTTATTATACGGTATATCCAGACGTTTGTCAAAGAATCATTCTGTTAATTTTTTCAAATACAGGGATATCAACAAAAACGGCATGCCGTCTGCTTCAAAAAACGTCATGCCGCCTGTAATTTATTGGATAATCGGGACCACACTCCCGGCAAATGGAAGAACATACACCGATTTCCCTGTAAAGTCAATCTTTTGAAGCAACTGTGACAGTTCATTGGAGGCTTCAATCCCCATCGGCTGTACCAGCTCTGCGTCCAGCTCGGTCAGTGTGTAAACATGGGATGCGAGATGCAGCTGCTCACAGGTCAGATAAAAGATATACCCGCCGATTGTAAAATCCGCCCGCAATGCTTCATCCAGCCGTCCCTCCCGGAGAGGCTCCAGCCAGTCAAAATAATCGGGTGCGCCGCCTCCTTCCGGGCATCTGCACAGCCAGAGCATTACACCGCCCGGTTTGAGCGCACGCATCGCGTTGAGCATCCCTTTGCAGCCCTGATATAAATTCATATCTTTCGGATAACCGCCGCTTGAGCAGACCACGATATCCGCCTGATGGTCAATTGGCAGTTCATAGCAAGCCCGCTGAAAGTCACAGCTTGCCTTCCAGGCCGCATACAGACTGCCGCCAAAAATGCCGGCATGTTTCCCGCCGGCGGAAACTACCAGATTCAGACTATAGGCAACCGGTACCATCCCGGCCGCCTCCATCATATCCTCGTGAATTGGATTGTCCCGCAGTTTACAGCAGCCAACCCGCGCGTCTGACATCGCTTTTTCCGGGTCAAGTGCCCGCTGATGGTTCTGCCGGATGGTCTCCCTCCCGGCAACACCGGGCAGGATATTTTTTCTGCCGCCGCCAAACCCTGCCATCATATGGTGGACAGTACCACCCAGCACAATGACCTTCCGCCCAATCACCAGCGGATTGACCTGAACGACTGTCCCACGGGAGGTGGTTCCGACTGTCACCAGATCTGCCGCGTCGCAGTCGTGATCAACCACCCGCACCTTCCGGCAGACATCTTCTGAACAGATTCGGACCATTTCCTCGGGCGTTGACCGGCGATGGGTACCCAGTGCAATCAAGATTGCAATATTTTGGTAGGGTACACCGATCTGATCATGCAGATAGCCGACCAGCATCGGCATAATCAGATCCTGCCGCATCCAGCTGCGGGTGATATCGCTGACGACGATTGTAACTGGGTCAGACGGGGATACCATCTGCTGCAAAGGCGGGCTGTCAATTGCTCCATCGGTCACCGCTTCCATAAACGCCTGCCGCAAATCTTCAATCTCCGTCATCTGACGGGGAAGCAATGTTTCAATCGACGAAGCGCCCCGGATGGACAGGGTTTTTGCCTCTTCTCCGTATTTCAGTGTAATTTCAGCGTCCATGCTTACCTCTCGTTTCCCATCCAAATCATAATACTGCCGCCGCACCGACCAGCAGCAGGCTGAACAGTATACAGCCGATATCCGCCGCTGTAAACGGATATTCCCGGTATCCGCTGGAGACGGTACGCAGATTGAAGCCGCGCAGCTGGGCACTCATCGCGCCGGCATCCACTTTTTTCAGGCTGGACATCATCAGCGGCACAAACAGCGGAACCGACAATTTCAGCTTTTTGATGATACCGCCGTCATACTCGACACCGCGCGCCTTCTGCGCGTCCTCAATATCATGAAATTCCGACGTAAACAATGGAACAAACCGGAACGCGGTCGTTACGATAAAAGCATAGCGATAGGGGACATGCAGCCGCTTGACCAGCGCACCGCACAGGTCATTCATCTCGGTGATCGCAAACAGAAGCATCAGCGGCAGCATCGTTGCAACAATCCGCAGTCCCAGCAAAACCGCACTGGACAGCCCGTCTCGGGTGACAAAGGTAAAACCACCTGCCGACAACAGCGGGTCGCCTGACCGGACAAAAAACAACTGGAATACAAACATCATCCCACCCAGCACCAGCAGGCTTCTGGTCAGCCTGAGCGCCCGCTTCCCAAGCCCGCAGGCAGTGCAGATTCCCAGCAGCAGAATAATCAGGCTGATCGTAAACACAACCGAATGACTGACAATTGCACAGATGCCCACCAGAAAGGCCGCCGCCAGCTTTGTGACCGGGTTCAGCCGGTGCAAAACCGAATTTCCGGGCAGATATTGCAGCAGATTCATGACAGTACCTCTCCTTTCCCGGCTGTAGCGGACATTTCTTTCCGCAGCCTGCATATCGTTTCAAACATTTCCTCGACTGTAAACACATCTTCAAACTGCGGCTGCTTCGCTCCGGCATCCAGCTTCAGTGCAAGTGCCGGAATCTGCGCCGGCAGGACATGCGCCCTGCCCAGCAATGGCTGATCTCTCATCACATCATGGGTTGCGCCGTCCCCGATCAGCTGTCCGCCTGTCAGCACCAGCACCCGTCCGGCATACTGGGAAACCAGCTCCATATCATGGCTGACCATCAATACCGTCAATCCCTCTTCCCGGTTGAGCCGGGTCAGGTAATCCATGATCGCTGTGCATTCCCTATAGTCCAGCCCGGTAGTCGGTTCATCCAGGATTACCAGCTGGGGACGGCAGACCAGCACACTTGCCAACGCAATCCGCTGCCGTTCCCCGCGGCTGCGGGAAAATGGGAACCAGTCGCCATCCAGTGAAAACTGCTCAATCGCTTCCCGGGTACGTTCCCTGATCTCCTGTTCCGGCAGCCCCATCAGCCGAAGGCCAAACGCCAGCTCTTCCCGGACGGTGTTCTGACAGATCTGGCGGTCAGGATTCTGGAACAGAAAGCCTGCTTTCCGGGCAATCTGACTGGTACGAATAGAAGTGGTCGGCGTACCGTCCAGATAAACGGTACCGGAATCGGGTTTTAACAGTCCATTGGACAGCCGGCTGATTGTCGATTTCCCGGCGCCGTTGGAACCAATCAATGCGACAAACTCACCTTTTTGGATATGGAAGCTCAGATGCTCCACACTGCTGTCGGAATGGGGATAACGAAACGAAACATCTTCAAACCGCAGCATCCGCGCACACCTCCCGTACCATCTTTTCCGCCCCATCCAGTTCGGTGGGGATTTCACCAGCGTAAAGTCCTGCCTTTTTAAGCATCTGTCCCAGTTCCACCACCCGCGGAACATTGATTCCAAGCGACTGGAACAGCTCAATTTCATCGGTTATCCTGCGGGCAGGCGCGTCAAACATCACCTGTCCCTTATCCAGCACGATCAGCCGGGAAACATAGGCACACAGCACCATGATCTTCTGCTCGACGACAATCACCGTCTTATGAAACTCCTGATTGAGTCTCCGCAAAATCTCATAAATCATGATGGTGCTCTCGGGGTCCAGCTCGCCGGTCGGCTCATCCAGCAGAATGATGTCCGGCTGCAAGGCCAGAATCGACGCAATCGCGACCTTCTGCTTCTGGCCGCCCGAAAGGGAACTGATCTGCCTTCTGCGCAGAGACGCAATCCCCAGCATCTCCAGCACCGTTTCCAGCCGCCGGGTGATCTCGTCCCGGGGGACCTGAAAATTCTCCATCCCGAAAAGGATCTCATCTTCCGCAATGCTCGAAACCATCTGGCTGTCGATGTCCTGAAAGACCTGACCGACAAACTTCGCCAGCTGTTCGGGATGTACCTCAACGGTATCCATCCCGTTGACTTCAACCGAACCATAAAAATCACCGGCAAAATGATGGGGGACCAATCCTGAAACCGAATAGGTCAGCGTCGATTTCCCGGCACCGGACGTTCCGGTAATCCCGACAAACTCTCCGTCCCTGATTTCCAAATTGATGTCTTTCAGCGCAAACTCCGCAGGCTGCTGTGACCCGCCTGCCGGGTAACGAAAGCTGAAATCCTGAAATCTGATCATGCTGTTCACCTTTCTGAGAAATCTGCCGCAGCCATCTGGTCAGGCCACGGCATGAAGAGTTCACCGATTTATTTATTCATAACCTTGCCAACCGGAATGCTCAACACCGTAACGATCACACAGTTGAGCACCGCCGTTACCAATGCGACCATCGCCATCTGTCCAAAGGTGGCTGCTGACATCGGAGAAACATAGGTGCAGGCTGCAATCCCAATAAAGGTAAACCCGGAAACCAGTGTGGTCAGGAAGGTTGTAACAACCGGGCGCAGCAGCGCAGGCAGCGGCAGCATGATCAGCAGCGCCATAGTCACCGCACCAATTGTCTCACTCAGAATATTAATCCAGGGCATGCTGGTTCCGATCTGGCTGATACAGCCGGAGATCAGGCCGATAATTGCCGCTTCATGCAGTTTTGGCCGGACGATCAGCAGCGACAGGCAATAGGTCGCAATCAGGAAATTGGGGTGCATCCCCGCAACCGCCAGAAATCCGGCGCACAACCGCAAAACAACGCCGACCGCCATCATCACGCCGACAAACAGCAGATTGTTCAGGTTTTTCAGGCCTTCTTGGTGAACTACATTGACTACTCTCTTTTCTGTCATGGTAATAACCCTTTCCTGTGCGGTTGATTTTTTGATGCCCGACGCCCCACGCACAAAGAGGCGAAGGAAAACATGCCGGTCGGAAAGGGTTTCCGCATAAAAACAAAAAGATCTGTCCTTAAAATTAAGGACAGATCTACAATCTGCGGTACCACCTTAATTGCCGTTCTCCCACAGATATACCGATAGTATCCCTGCGAACAGAACCGACCACTCTCCGAAATGCTAGCACATTCCCGGCCTTTAACGCAGGCATACGTCTCAGGTACTGGGAGCCGGAAACCGGCACCGTTCACCTCACCCTCCGTGGTCCATTTGCAGGCTGCTTACTGCGGGATTTCCATCATCGCCCGCTCTCTGGAAGCGCATATCCTGTTTGATATCCACATCATCGGTTTGTTTATTTGGTTATGGTGATATATTAGCACGTAAAAAAGGGGTTGTCAATAATTTTTTATAAAAACAGCAGTTTGCCAAATTTTGAAAGTTCTCATTGAACACATTGCATAACAGCTGTCTGCACACAATCATTTGGCATTTTGTTTTTCCATACCTCTGAGAATATGCCGGAACCGGAAGAAAAAAATGGTCGTCGTAATGGTTGAAGCCAGTATATCGGCGATCGGTTCCGAAAGGAAGATGCCATCGGTAGCCGGAAGCAAACCAGTCGAAGTAAAAATCACCGGCAGAATCAGGGCCAGCGGAATCAGCAGAAACACCTTGCGCAGCAATGCGCAGAACATCGAAATCTTTGCTTCTCCCAGCGCAAGGAAGGTGTTCTGGCAGGCATTCTGCCCAAACATCGTAATCACACCGAACAGGAAAATCCGCGCTCCATGCGCACCGATATCCAACAGGGTTATATCGCTGCTGAACAGCCGAATGACCACAGTCGGGAACAGCTGAATCAGCCCCCACAGCAAAAGGCAATAGACCGCATTACAGGTAATTAGTAACCGGAAGGTATGCCGGACACGTGCGGTATTGCCGGCACCATAGTTAAAGCTGGTGATTGGCTGGGCACCCTGGCACATTCCGGTCATCGGCATACTGAGTACAGACATACAGGTCACCAGCAGCGAGACGACCGACACATAATCGTCTCCGCCACCCGTATGTCAAGCACACGACAAAAAAATATAATTCTGAAAAGCAGAAAACCCAAGCTACCAAGATAGATTTGATAGCCTGGGTTTTCCGTTTTTGTACCTTCAATTATTCAAAGAGGTCATGGACTTTGTAAACAATCTCAATGCGGTTGTCGGGGAATACATACACCTTTTCAATCAGCAGATCGGTCAGCTCAGAGGTCAGCACATCCGCTTCTACAATCGAGTGAACGATCTCTTGTCGGCTGCTTTGGCGGGCCTGTTCTTCTCGCTTCAGCTTTGCCTGGGCGGTGACAGCAGCATAGGCATTTTTGACTTTCAGTATTTCTGCGTCATAAACTGCTTTCTCCGATTTATATGTGTCCAGCTCGATCTGCCCCAAGAGATACCGTTCAAAGAGAGCTTGCTTCTGGTCCTTCAGAACTTCCAGCTGCTTCTCATACTCAGAGCATTTGACAGCGGTGGCCTCCAGGTGAATGGTGCCGTCCTCATGTACGGGCAGCAGGATTTCCAGCTGCTTTTTCAAAGTGAGGAGGACGGCTTCTTCCAGCCCAGCAACATCTGCCCGGACATCGCGGCAGCGACTGTTCACATCAGCGGTAGAATGGCGGCACATATAAAACGGTCTCTTTTGGGCGATGCGGGAGAGTGCATGATCGCAGCAGCCACAATAGACCTTGCCTTTCAGTGGGTACTCCCTGGTTTTCTTGGTCGGCAAGGAGAATCGGCGCTGCACAGCCTGCACCTTTTCAAATAGTTCTTTGTCAACGATTGCCGGATGATGGTCGGGAATAATGAACCATTTGTCCCGGTCCTTCTTGCGGCTTCTTGTGCCGCCCACTTCAATGACTGCACGACGCCCGATGACATAGGAGCCGATATAGCGTTCGTCCTCCAGGATACGGAGAACCGTAGAACTGCTCCAGCGTCCACGGGAGCGGGAGACATCGTGGTACTGCTGCCCATGCGCTGCTTTGTATTCTCCGGGGGTCGGGATGCCTCTCTTAAAGAGTTCCCTGGTAACGGCTGCCGCTCCAATTCCGGTTGCGGCAAGTTGGAAAATGAGCTGTACCACAGCAGCGGTTTCCGGGTTCGGTTCCATTCTGCCATCGGCGCTTTTGCGATACCC